>CAJXMY010000017.1 GCA_913056435.1 uncultured Hyphomonadaceae bacterium
AGGAGATTGCCGAGGCTGCGGGCCCCCTTGAGGGCGAGGCGGCCCGGCGTGCTGCCCGGGTGGAGGCGGCTCTGCCAACCCCAGACGGGACCGATATGGCCCTCGCCCGCGAGAAACTGGCTCGTCTGCTGGCCGGCCAGTGGCAGGAGGTCTGAGGCATGGAATGGATCTCAGAGACTCATGTGACGCCGCGCGATGACCTCGATGCTGAAGAGGTCTTCGCCATTGATGTTGACGGTTTTGAGGGGCCTCTGCACCTCTTGCTGGATCTCGCCAGAAAGCAGAAGGTTGATCTGCTCCACGTATCCATCTTTGAGCTGGCGAGCCAATATCTGACCTTCATTCAGGATGCCCAGGACAAACGCATCGATCTCGCCGCAGAATACCTGCTGATGGCCGCCTGGCTGGCCTATCTGAAGTCCAAATTGCTGTTACCCCGGCCGGAACATCCGGCCGCCGAGGATGAAGACGGTGACGACATGGCGGCCAGGCTTGCCTTTCGTCTCAAGCGGCTCGATGCCATGCGTGAGGCTGGCACGGCGCTGATGGATCAGGCGCTTCTGGGACGTGATGTCTTTGCCCGCGGCGCGCCCGAGCGGCCCCGTATCCTGAAAACCACCGACTATGATACCACGCTGTATCATATGATGCAGGCCTTTGGCGGCATCCGCCAACGCAAGGAGCGCGAAGCGCCCCACCGGCCGGAACATCAGTATGTTCTGCCGCTTGAGAATGCGCGGGATGGTCTCCGGCTGATCGGTCAGAACTTGACTGAATGGGCCAGCCTTGACGATATTCGCCTTCGGCTCAACCTGTCCGAGCAGGACAATATTCCGCCCCAGTCCGTCACCGCCAGCGTCTTTTCTGCGGCTCTGGAGTTGACCCGGGATGGAGATGTTGATGTCCGCCAGGACCGTCATTTTGGCCCGCTCTACCTGCGCGGGTCCCGAACCCAGACCGAGGGAGTTGCCTGATGCGCTTTACCCCCAAACCTCTTCTGAGCGAGGACGAGGCCCCGGAGGGCATCCGCCACGCGGTGAAACAGCTTAATCTGGCCTATCGCCGATCGGCGCAGGCCATGACGGATGACGGGGCGGCATATCAGGCCGTGATCCAGGACGGAGCGGCATATCAGGCCATGACGGATGACGGGGCGGCATATCAGGCCGTGATCCAGGACGGGGCGGAAGACGGCTCGCAGGATGCAAGTCTCGCCGAAGCCGTCCGACGGGCCGAGGCCGTTTTGTTTGCCGCAGGGGCGCCCCTGTCGGCGTCCCAGCTGGCGGAAGCTCTGCCCCCGGGCGTGGATGTGGCCGAGGTCCTGATGACCCTCAAAGCCACTTACCGGTCGCGCGGGGTCGTCCTTGTCGAGGTGGACGGACGCTGGCGGTTCCAGACGGCGCAGGATCTGTCCTTTCTCTTTGTCGAAGAACGCCATGAGCAGAAGAAACTGTCTCAGGCCGCTTTGGAGACCCTGTCCATCATCGCGTACGGACAGCCCGTCACCCGGGCCGAGATTGAGGCGGTACGAGGGGTGGCGGTGTCACGGAGCATCATTGACACCCTCATGGAGACGGGCTGGATCCGGTATAAGGGGCGACGGAAAACACCGGGCCGTCCGCTGACATTGGGAACAACGCCTGCCTTTCTTGAGCACTTCGGACTGGAAAGTCTGGAGGTTCTGCCCGGACGTGCCGAACTCGAAGCCGAGGGCTTGCTGTCGGATGTTATTCCTGACGGCCTGTTTGCCGATGGCAGCGCCATGCATCATCAGGACGAACCGGAGGCGATGGATCTGGATCCGGAGTCGGCGGATTTCGTCACGGATTTCATGGGCACTGGAGACGAAGACTGAAACTGCGCCGGTTTGACGCCGGGCATTGTGTCCGGGGCTCTGGCGGCCTATCTTCCTCTCAATCAGGATCGGAGATTTGATATGGGCGCCGTTGGACCCCTGCAACTTGTACTTATCGCTGTCGTCGCGCTGCTTCTCTTTGGTGGGCGCGGCCGGATATCCTCGATCATGGGGGACATGGCCAAGGGCATTCGCAGTTTCCGGACCGGCCTGCGGGATGATGAGGCCGGGAAGAAGGCTGTGAGCGATGATGATATGGTGAATATCACGCCCGAGACCGAGAAGTCGAAAACGACGGATTAGGGCGCTCAGGGGCACAGGCCATGCTGCCGCAATTTGGTTTCTCCGAACTTCTCCTCGTCGCGGTTGTGGCTCTGATCGTGGTTGGGCCCAAAGACCTGCCAGTCATGATGCGGCGGCTTGGCCAGTTCGTTGCCCGGGGTCGGGCCATGGCCACAGAATTCCGGGCAGCCTTTGATGATATTGCCCGGGAGTCGGAGCTGGAGGCGCTGCGCGAGGAGATTGAAAGCCTGAAGCGAGACAATGCGGTGAGCCAGGCGGCCTCTGATCTGCGGGCTGTGGAACAGGAGATCAATAATTCTGTCATGGCGTCGTCGGACCCGTTGGCGAACCAGAAGCAGGATGACGCGCCAGCCCGGCCGGACGAAGACGTCGATGAGGCCTCTGGCGAGCGGGCCGGTTCCGCATGAGCCGGGACCTTCCGGCGTCTGAGCGTCCTGATATTGTCGATGAGACCGACGAGATTGAGGACAGCAGGGCCCCGTTGCTGGCGCACCTTGTCGAACTGCGCAACCGTCTGATCTGGTCTCTTGTTGGGTTGGGTGTGGCCTCTCTGGGCTGTTTTTTCCTGGCCGAACCGCTCTACAATATCCTGCTCCGGCCGCTGGTTCTGGAAGCCCAGATTGGTCGCGGTCAGGCGGATTTCGAACTGATCTATACCGCACCGCTGGAAGTGTTTTTTGTCCGGCTGAAACTGGCCCTGTTTGCCGGTTTGTTCGCGGCGTTTCCGATCATTGCCTGGCAGCTTTATGCCTTTGTGGCTCCCGGGCTTTACCGCAATGAAAAAGGGGCTTTCGCACCGTTTCTGATTGCGGCGCCGGTATTGTTCGGCCTGGGCGCGGGGTTTGTCTATTTTGGTATGCTGCCTCTGCTGTCGCGGTTTGCGCTTGGATTTGAACAGCTCGGCGGCGACGGCATTGCCGCCATTGTTCCCCAGATTAAGGTGTCGGAATATTTGTCCCTCGTCATGGCGCTGATGATTGCCTTCGGGCTGAGCTTCCAGCTGCCGGTCGTTCTCAGCTTGCTGGCCAAAGCTGGCCTGGTCAGTGCGCAGACCCTGCGGGCTGGTCGCAAATATGCACTTGTGGGGATTCTGGCCGTTGCCGCTCTTTTCACGCCGCCGGATATCATCTCTCAGATCATGCTGACGACGCCTGTTTATGGTCTGTATGAGATCAGTATCTGGATCGCAGCCTCAATTGAGAAACGGGCCGCTGATCCCGAAACGGGGTCCGCTTAGACAGACCTCACGGAGCTGGATCCGACCCCGGACAGGGTGGGAGGATCAGACCCGCAGGAAGCTTTGTGGCCTCGTCTCCACAGGCCCCGTCAAAACCTGCCGTCTCGGCCCCGACAATGTCGCTGAGATCGGCGCCGGGAAGCCGGCTGTCCCGAAAGCTTGCTAACGTGACATCCGCCCCTGAGAGATTGGCACCGGTCAGAACCGCATTGTCGAAACGTGTCGCGCGGAGATCGGCGCCGCTCAGATTGGCGGAGATCAGGCTGGCCCCGGAGAAGTCAGCTCCGGATGCGAGGAGCCGTGGCAGCTGAGTGCTTTCGAAATTGGACCCGATCAGGACGGCGCCGACAAGGCGTCCGGCAGACAGGCTTGCTGCAGCGAAATCGCATCCGAGGAGAGTGGCCCGGTCAAACCGGGCTCCGGCAAGCTGGGCTTCCCGGAAGGATGCGCTGGAAAAATCACCGTTTCGGAAATCGGCGCCCACGGCAATGGCGCCGGCGAAATTGGCACTGTGAGCCGTCACCTGTCGCAGCGTCGCGCCGGCCAGGTCCGCGCCACCATAATTCGCATCCGACAGGTCCCAGCCGGCCAGATTCCGGCCCGCAAGGGCGCAGTCGGCGCAGGATCCGCTATAGGAGTGAGACCAGGCAATTGGCGCGGCATTCTCCTGAGCCACAGCCATATTCATCACGGCGGGAATGCCGAGCAACAGGGCTGACAGGAGGTGTGTGTGCGTCCGCATGCGCCTGTCATACTGGATGTGGGCGGTCAGCTTAACTTAAATCCCTGAAAGGTCGCGTTGCGGGCACCAGGTGTTGCCAAAAGGCCCCACCTGGCAGAGCTGTCCCTAAACGCGGTCTGTGGCCTGAGGGGTATGGGCGTGGCCGCATGTATCACAGATTTGCAGCCCGTCGGCCGTGTCCTCGTAAACGGTAAAGCTGCTGCAATTCTGACAGGGCTCCGGCAGATAATCCGGAACCTGCGTGGTGGTGCCAAGGTCATCGTCGGAAGAGGGAAGAAGGGCTTCGGCTTCCTTTTCGGCCCGCCGCTTGTTCAGGATCACGATATTGTCCGGGATCTGACCCCGGGAGAACCCGCGGGAAATGAGCTGGGCGGCTTCACCCGTCAGCGGGGCGGCTTCGGTCCGTGTAATGGTGTCGCCCGCACCACGACCGAGGCCATCATGGGAGGCATCACCGAGGTCGATCAGGTCCTCGCGGCTCAGATAGGACACCGCCAGTTCCCGGAAGATATAGTCGAGGATCGACGTGGCGCGTGTGATCTGATCATTGCCGGTGACCTCACCGGCCGGTTCGAACCGCGTGAAGACAAACGCGTCGACATATTCCTCAAGCGGCACGCCATATTGCAGGCCAAGCGAGACCGCGATGGCGAAATTATTCATCAGGGACCGGAAGGCGGCGCCTTCCTTGTGCATGTCGATAAAAATTTCGCCGAGGGAGCCGTCGTCGAACTCTCCGGTATGAAGATAGACCTTATGTCCGCCGACGGTGGCCTTCTGGATATATCCCTTGCGACGGTCAGGGAGGCGGGTTCGGCGCACACCGACCGGGCCATCCACCGGACCGGTGGTCATGTCTTGGCTTTCATCTTCGGCCAGCATGTCCTGTGCCAGCGTTTCGATATGGGCCATCCTGTCACGCGTGAGTGATCGTGTTTCATGCGAGAGAGGTGCGAGCCAGAGACCAATGCCTGCGGTTTCAAGGCGGGCGCTCTGATCAACATCCAACAGATCCGCATCAAGCGTGGGGGGACAGGCCAGGAGTGACGCAGTGTCTATGGCGAGGTCAGCCAAAAAATCGGGTTCGACCGATTGGGCGAGGCCAGCCATTTCCAGAGCCGCGCCGACATGCCGTTCCGGCCGGCCGTCAAGGCTTGCCTCGGCGTCCTGGATCTGCTGGTTGGAAAAGCCCAGCGCACGAAGCAGCCCGCGTCCGTCGGCATCGAAGTTTTCAGGTGGCAGGCGAAGGTCGCCCGAGATGATTTCGTCTCCCAGTACCCATCGGGAAAAAGCGGCGCTCAGAGGCAGACCCTCGCCGAGCGCGCGCGAGACCCGCTCGATGGCCTCTGCGGATAAGCCGCGTGACGTCAGCCTTTCTGAGCTGAAATTGGGAAGCTGGTCAAGATTGGCAGCCTCATCGAGTGCCTCGAGCAGGGGCTTGAGTTGGTCGGGTGCGGCGCGTGAAAGACCGAGGCGGACGATGCTGGACAATTGGCGTTCGCCGTCGTCCCCGATATCAAAGGCGCCCAGAAAAGGCATGAATGCTTCGCTCGTCGGAGAGAATGATGTGCGCATCCGGGCCGAGAGCGGGAGGAGAATCAATCCGATCTGTCGCTTGGTGGTGCGGGCCCGGATGGCGGGCAGGCCCAGATGCCGCGCGTCAGTCTGGGTCAGGCTGGAGCCGTTGGCACAGGCGCAGAGCAGGCGAAGTACTGAGCGAATGGCGGGTCCGCTGGTCCGATCATAGGGTTTTCCCAGAGCCAGCAAGGTTGCCGAGAGGCCCGTGGGCAACAACAGAAGGTCAGGGCCATGCTGGTCCACCAGAACATCGATCAGATCGCGCAGCACGTCCACGGCGAAGCCGTCTGGCGTCACAAACCGCGCGAGATCAAGCAGAACGCATGGCTGGTCCGCTGCAAGCTCAAGGGGCGGCATTATCGCGAGGCCGACTCCGCGGCGCCGGAGATCCTGTCTGGCGGCGCTGTCGAGCTGTCCGGTACGGGTCCGGCAGGACCGACGGGGGGCGGCGCTTCGCGTTGCCTCCTCGCGAAAGTGATCCGCGAGGACACCGAAGCCCTTTTCGGTCTCAAGGCCTGCCTCTACCAGGCTTAGCGGGACCCCCCGGCAGACCGCTTCGGCCAGCTCCGCATTCTGTGGCGTGGGACCAAGGCTCTCCAGCAGATCGGCCAGAGCAAGCTGTCCGGCCATGGTCATCCTGTCATGATCGGCGAGCCTCGCGGCCTCCTCCGCGCTGGGCGTATCTCCAAGGGGGATCTCCGTGGCCTCTTTCAGGCTCACGACATCGCTTATGAGTCCGGTGTCCCGGGCGGTCTGGAGCAATTCAGTCGTGCCTCTGGTCATGGGGCGTGGTCTCCTGGATTTCCTGCCTGCGCGGGCTTGACGGGCTCCGCGACATGATGTGAGGCATTGCTAACTGGATTCGGGCACGAAGTGTCGTCATAATCGGGCCGCAAATCCGCAGCAGGATCAGACTCATGTTGAAAATTTTCACCTGGTGGAACGGTGCCACACTCGGAGCGCTCTTTGACATCAAGCGGCGAAGCCGTCTTGTCGGCGAAGATGCTTATGGCAATCGCTATTTTGAGGATCGTAAGTGCTCGGTAGAGGGCCGGAAGCGGCGCTATGTTGTCTATGACGGGCTCGCCGAGCCGTCCAAGGTGCCGGCGGACTGGCATGGCTGGTTGCATCACACTTTTGATCAGCCCCCAACCGAAGCGCCTCTGCCCCGCAAACACTGGGAAAAAGACCATCAGCCCAATCTGACAGGGACAGTCTTTGCATACCGGCCGCGGGGAAGCCTCCGGGGGGAGGCCAATCGGCACGAGGCGGATTCCGATTATGAGGCCTGGTCGCCCGATGCGTGAGTCGATCCTGGAGACACTGGTGGGTCTGGTCGTGATCGCGGTGGCGGCGGCTTTCCTCTGGTTTACTCTGGCGCGGGGCGGGGATGCATCCACGCCTCAGGGCTATGCGGAGCTGGGCGTCCGGTTCAATTCTGCGAGCGGGATCGAGCGGGGCACCGATGTCCGGATGGCCGGGGTTAAAATCGGAACGGTCCGCAATGTGGGTCTTGATGTTGACCGCGCAGAGGCACTTGTGACGATGGCGGTTGATGATCGTATCCTGCCCCTCGGCGACGGCACGACGGCCCGCATTCAGTCTGAAAGTCTGCTGGGCGGAAGTTATATTAATCTGGAGCCCGCGGACGGGTTTGCGGACATCCTTGCCTGTGGCGCCGGTGAAGCGGTCTTTGACGGGAGCGGGTGTGGCGAAGTTCTCTACGCGCAGGGAGCGATTGATCTGATGACCCTGTTTGCTTCCTTCGCGACCGGAAGCGGGGGTGATGCCGAGGAATGATCCGTTCTCTGGCCCTGCTGTCTGTCGTGACCCTCCCATTAGCAGAGGCGTCACTGGCCCAGTCGGCGTTGTCGCCGGCGGATGAGGCCATGCTCGAGGAGTCCGGTGCGCCCACCTATCTCAGGGCAGGCGAGGTCCAGCTGCGGGCTCTGGACAAGATTACCGGCCGCTTTACCGATTTCGAGCTGAAGCTGGGGACCCCGAAGGTTTACGGTTCGCTCCGGATTGATCTGGAGGTGTGTTTTCAGACGCCACCGGAGGAGGTTCCGGAAAGCGCAGCCTTTTTGCGGATCACCGCTGCAGATGCCAAACAGGTCCAGACCATGGCAGTCCCGCGGGCGCTGACGCCCGAGGAAATGCGTGCTGTCGGCGATAGTGGGTCAGAGACACATTTTTCGGGCTGGATGTTTGCCTCGTCACCGGGGCTCAATGCGCTCGAGCATCCCGTTTATGATGTTTGGGTGATCAGCTGTATGGCGCCCTCGGCCGAGACGTCTTCATCAGGCCAGGAATAGAAATCGGCGCTGTCCCGGAGCGCATGCCAAAGCTGTCGACGAAATGTTCCGCGGGACACCTCAACGAGACCGAACTGCTCTAAATGGGGATTGTGGAACTGGGCGTCCAAAAGGGAAAACCCGCCATGAATCAAACGTGCCACGAGATAGACCAGAGCGATTTTTGAGGCATCGCGCAGACGCGAGAACATGCTTTCTCCGAAAAAGGCGCCGCCGAGGGCCACCCCGTACAGGCCGCCAATGAGTTCCCCTTCGGGCGACCAGCACTCGACGGAGTGGGCATGACCTTCGCGATGAAGGGCGCTGTAGAGGTTCAGAATGGGCGCATTGATCCAGGTGGCAGGCCGGTCCGGGCGGGCCTCGGCACAGGCCTCGATGACCCGATTAAAGGCCGTGTCCACCGTGATCCTGTATGTCTCCTTGCGCAGGGTCCGGGTGAGCCTCCGAGGAATGTGAAACCCCTTCAAGGGCAGCAGGCCCCTCTGGTCCGGGTCCATGAGGAAGAGCCGCATGTCTTCCCGTGAGTCAGCCATGGGGAAGACACCGCGGCGATAACAGTTCAACAATTCGAGCGTATCAAACCGATCAGACATCGGAGTCTAATCTAGGCCAAGAAACCCTTCCAGCCAGTGAATATTATAGGTTCCGTCAATGACGTCCGTCGCTTCCACCAGTCGACGGTGCAGCGGCAAGGTCGTATTGACTCCGCCAATGACCATTTCGTCGAGTGCCCGTCGCAAACGCATAACGCACTCATTCCGGTTCCTGCCATGCACGATCAGCTTTCCGATGAGGCTGTCATAGTGGGGAGGAATTCGGTAGCCCGCATAGGCGGCGCTGTCGAGGCGGACATCCGGGCCCCCGGGCGCGTGGAAATCCGTAATGGTTCCCGGAGACGGGACAAATGTCTCGGGATGTTCAGCATTGATACGGCATTCGATGGCATGGCCGACCAGAAGGACGTCTTCCTGACTGAAGGACAGTCTTTTGCCGTCGGCCACCCGGATCTGTTCTCTCACGAGATCGATTCCCGTGATCATCTCTGTGACCGGATGTTCGACCTGCAGGCGGGTGTTCATTTCGATGAAATAGAACTTCCCGTCTTCATACAGGAACTCCATGGTTCCGGCGCCGCGATAGCCAAGTTTCTTGACCGCTTTGGCGACAATGGTCCCGATTTCTTCTCTCTGCGCCTGATTCAGGGCTGGTGAGGGGGCTTCCTCAAAAACCTTCTGGTGTCGTCTCTGCAGGGAACAGTCCCGTTCCCAAAGATGACAGACATTGCCATGGGTATCCGCAATGATCTGGATCTCGATATGACGGGGTTGCCCGAGATATTTCTCCAGATAGACCGTATCATCCCCGAACGCTGCCTTCGCCTCGGTTTTGGCAGTCTGGATCGCCATCTCGAGGGCTTTTTCGGTTTCGGCGACCTTCATGCCGCGTCCACCCCCACCGGAAGCGGCTTTCACCAGGACAGGATATCCGATCTTCCTGGCAATTTTCTTTGCCTCGGATACGGACGACACGCCACCTTCTGAACCGGGAACGACGGGGACGCCGGTGTCGATCATGGCCTGCTTTGCAGCGATCTTGTCACCCATGGTGCGAATATGCTCTGCCGTCGGGCCGATAAAAATCAGATCGTGGGCTTCGACCATTTCTGCAAACTGGGCATTTTCCGACAGGAAGCCGTAGCCCGGGTGGATCGCATCGGCGCCAGTAATTTCAGCGGCGGCCAAAATGCTCGATTTCTTGAGATAGCTCTCTGTGCTTGAGGCGGGTCCGATGCAGACGCTTTCATCAGCGAGACGCACGGCCATCGCATCCCTGTCGGCTTCTGAGTGGACGGCGACGGTTGCAATCCCCATTTCCTTGCAGGCCCGGTGAATGCGCAGCGCAATTTCACCTCGGTTTGCGATCAGGACTTTCTCAATCATGATCTGGCCTACTCGATGATGATCAGGGGTTCGCCGAATTCGACCGGCTGCCCATCCTCGACCAGGATCTGTTTGACAGTACCAGCCTTCGGCGCGTCAATCGGATTGAAGGTCTTCATCGCCTCAATGAGCATAAGGGTATCCCCTGCGCGGACCTTGTCGCCTATGCTCACAAACGGTTTCGCACCGGGTTCGGCGGCATGGTAGACGGTCCCGACCATTGGGCTGCTGATGGCGTCGCTGGGGGGGGCGTTGTCAGCCGGGGGTGCCGTCGGAGCCGGCGTGGCTGAAGGCGCAGCGGCGGCGGGAATCGCCGCCGGCATCGGAACCGCTACCGAGGCCGCCGGCGCCATGGATGTGGCCTTGCTGACCCGGATACGAAGACCTTCATGCTCAACTTCGACCTCGCCAAGATCGGCGTCGTTGAGAATGTCAGCCAATTCACGGACAAAAGTCGCGTCGAGCTTAGATTTCGCTGTCGACATGAAAAGCTCCTCAGGAAAGGGATTCGCGTGCGGCTTCGAGAGCCACCAGATAACCCCGTGCACCAAGTCCTGCAATCGAGGCACTGGCACACGTGGCAACATAATTCGTTTGGCGGAACGGATCGCGAGCCGCCGGGTTTGACAAATGGACCTCATAGATCCGCGCCTGGCATGCTTTGAGGGCATCGTGCAGCGCGACCGAGGTATGAGTGTAAGCGGCGGCATTCAGGATTACGGCATGAGCCGTTTGGCTTGCTTCCTGAACCCAGTCGACGAGCTCGCCTTCGCTGTTGGTCTGACGAAAGGCAATATCGCAGTCCGGTGCCGCGGCGCGCATCGCCTGTTCGATATCCTTCAGGCTCTGTGTCCCATATATTTCGGGTTCCCGCGTACCAAGCAGGTTCAAATTTGGACCATTGAGAACAAAAATACGCTTCGTCATGGTCAGATGGTCTTGCGGTGGAACGCCAAGGAAGGCAAGTCATCTTGGTGCAGAAGAAAGCAGTCTAATGCAGATATTTTTGAACGGGGAAGCCCGCGAGATTGCGCCCGGGACCACACTCTCGGCCCTCGTGCGCAGCCTCGGGGGTGACCCCCGCGGCATCGCGATTGAGCGCAATCTTGAAATCGTTCCCAAAGCCGAGCATGAGCAGACCGTACTGGCGCCCGGCGACCGGCTGGAAGTCGTTCAATTTGTCGGCGGCGGCTGATACGGAGACCAGACCCATGAGTGACCCTCAAGCGCCCCTAATCATTGCTGGACGCTCGTTTCAGTCCCGCCTGATTATCGGAACGGGCAAATATGCGTCCTATGCCCAGAATGCGGCCGCGGCCCGGGCTGCCGGGGCGGAAATGGTGACCGTCGCCCTGCGGCGCGTCAACTGGTCCGATCCGAATCAGGATCGTCTTCAAGACCACGTTTCGCCGGACGAATTTACCTATCTGCCGAACACAGCGGGCTGTTTTACGGCTGAGGAGGCGATCCGCACCCTCAGACTGGCCCGCGAAGCGGGTGGTTGGGGGCTTGTGAAGCTTGAGGTCCTGTCCGATCAGAAAACGTTGTATCCGGACATGGAGGAAACTCTGGTGGCGGCCAAAGCCCTCGTTTCGGATGGCTTTGACGTCATGGTTTATTGTTCAGACGACCCGGTCTATGCCCGCAAGCTCGAAGAGGCGGGATGTTGTGCGATTATGCCGCTGGGGAGCCTGATCGGGTCCGGGCTGGGTATCCAGAATCCGCTGAACATCCGGCTCATCGTCGAGCAGGCGCGTGTCCCGGTGATCGTCGATGCAGGGGTAGGCACGGCGTCCGATGCGGCGCAGGCTATGGAACTGGGATGTGACGGTGTCTTGATGAATACGGCGATTGCTGAAGCGCGTGACCCCATCGGTATGGCGCGGGCGATGAAACATGCCGTAATGGCCGGTCGGGACGCTTATCTGGCAGGGCGGATGGGACGCAAGCGCTATGCGGATCCTTCTTCGCCGCTCGCCGGTCTGATTTAGCTATCCAGCCTCTGACAGGGCCTCTTCTATCAACGTCTGCACCCGGTTGATGTCTGCACCGGCGACATAGTTTTCGCCGATAACGAAGCTGGGCGTCCCGGTCAGGCCGATGTCTCGCGCCAACGCTTTTGAGTCCGCGACCGCCTTCGCAATATCTGCGCGGTTCATGTCCGCCCGCATCAGGGCCACGTCCACGCCGGCCCGACGGGCCACAGCGTCGATATCGGCCGCGGTAAAGCCGGATGAATTATCCAACTCCATGAGACCGGTGTGCATTTCAAGATATTTGCCTTGCCGGCCGGCGGCCTGGGCGGCCAGGGCCGCTTGAGAGCTCTCGGCTGACAGGATTGGGAACTCCTTGAAAACGACCCGGACCTGATTGTTGTAACTCTCCGGCAGTTCCATCACCCATGACGCGCTACGCTTGCAATAACCGCAACGGTAATCAAAGAACTCCACGATGGTGACAGGAGCGCTTTCCGGGCCCACGGAATAATCGCCTGGGTTCAGATACAAGTTGTCCTGGTTCGCAAGGGTGTTGTCACGTGCTCGCGCTGTGTCGGAATCGAGCTGGCTATTGGTCAGCGCGATCACGGCTTCTTCAATGATCTCCGGGTTTTCAAGAATATATTCGCGGACAATGTCCTCAATGGCATCTCGGTCAAGGGCCGAAGCTGGATCCTGGGCACAGGCGGGGGTGATCAACAGGGCAAGCGCACAAACGGTTGGGGCAAGTCTATGTGTCATATCTGGTCCGATTTTATTTTGGGGCCGGTTTGAAGCCTTTTTGTTGAATGGACTTTGCATCAAGAGGCAAGTGGGCAAGGTGAAGCGGCGTCTTCCGGGGACGTAGGCAAAAAAGGTTTCATCGTCGTCGCCAGTATATCTCATTTTCCGGCAGCGCGGGGTCCGTCGCATTTCGAATATCACCGGCTCGGCGCGCATCCATTGATCCGGAGGGCAGATCGTTCAGGGCCCGGCTCGCGAAACTGTGGGCCCGCGGGTAATCGCCCACGTGGAAGCGGGACTCCGCCGTGGCCAGCTGAGCTTGAGGCCGATGGCCCTGTTTTTCCAGGGCCACTGCCAGCTGCGCCCAGGCAAAGGCATTGTCCGGTTCAGCGATTAAGGCATCGCGCAGGGCCCCATCGGCTGTCTCGAGATCACCGTCCTCGGCCCGGGCCAGAAGGGATCGGGCATAGGAGATCAGCAGCAGGGGTTGGTCCGGGTGCAGGTTGACGGCGGTCTGGAGGGGGCCAACCGACTCGTTCGCACGACCGCCCTCAAATAGGATTTGTCCCTTGAGTTCGTGATAGTAGGCATTGTCGGGGTCAGTCTCGATCAGACTGTCGATTTCACTCAGCGCGGTCCCCATGTCCGCATTCTGCATGGCTGAGATGGAGCGGGCATAACGCGCGGGTTCCGACAGATCAGAGACGGGATAGCGCTGAAAGACCCGTGCGGGTGGCTCGAGAAATCCGATCAGCTTGGCGTGCATGATCTCCATTTGCTGCTCGGCTTGGGGTGTTTCGGGCACGTCAAGCAGCCCTGTTTCCGCGGCCCGCTCGCGTAGGCTGCGGATGCGGTCGGAGGCGAGAGGGTGGCTCCGGAAATAGGGATAGCGGCGCGCTTCGGAGAGAACTTCCTGATACCGGAACTTTTCGAAGAATTCGATCAATCCTGCAGATGTCTGCCCCGTGGCGGTAAGAAATTCCACCGCCATCTGGTCAGCCGAAGCTTCCTGAACCCGCGTGTGGATAAAGAAATTCAGAGCGGCAAATTGCTGGGAGCTGGCGATCAGGGCGGCGCCGGCTTCCCCGGCGCCGGCGGCGATGGCAAGGATCCCAAGCCCGATAGAGACAAATCCTGGCCGCGCGGCAATCCGGGCGTCGCGCATCCGCAGCACCCCATGGCCCCCAGCGATATGGCCCGTCTCATGTGCGATGACCCCCTTGAGCTGGGAAGGCGTTTCCGCCGCAATGATCAGACCTGTATGGAGGTGGATGCGCTGGCCGCCGGCGACAAAGGCATTCAGGCTGGGGTCATTGATCAGGTAGAGGCCCACATCCTCGGGAATAAGGCCCGCTGCTTCCAGAATCGGATCGGTGTAATCCCGCAGAATTTCTTCGATCTCGGCATCCCGGATCAGGCTCTGCGCCTGGGCCCCTCCCAGAGTGCATATGAAGGCGGCTGCAAGGCTTGTCAGGAACAGAACAGCACGGAGAGGCGTGGCGAAGACGATCATGGGCACAGGCTAAGCTTGCTTGGAAAGTTTGGCGAGACTTTGCTGCAATGATGACGGAAATGTCAGTTATCGGTCGCAGAGAATCTCAGGCAATAGGCCGGGTCCAGGGTCACTTGAAGCGTGTCTCCGACCCTCGGCAGTTTTGGCAGGATGGCCACACAGGTCAGGCGAAGGTCTTCGGTCCCCAGCCGGAGTTCGCATAGCGTGCCCCGACGATGGGCCGAGATCACCTGCATGGAAAGGGCCCCGGCGGGGTCTATGCGAAGCGCTTCAGGTCGCAGGTGGACGGTATTGGAGTCGGGCAGCGTCGCTCTGATGGTTGCTGGAAACGCGGCCCGCTCGACGGATTGGACCCGACCCAGGGCCTTGGCCACAGCAAGGTTGTCGGGGGTCATATAAAGACGGTCTGGCGTTCCTGTCTGAATGATTTGGCCATTTTGCATCACCGCGACTGTGTCGGCATGGGCGAGCGCTTCGACCGGATCATGTGTAACCAGCAGCGCCGGGATGCCGGCCTCACGGACCGCGCGTAGGGCGATGTCGCGCGATGTCTCGCGCCGCTCCGGATCCAGCCCGGAAAAGGGCTCGTCCATCAGCAGCACACGGGGGGAAGGGGCGAGGGCCCGTGCGATAGCCACTCTTTGCTGCTCGCCGCCCGAGAGGTGGTGGGGATAGGCGGCCGCCCGGTTTGTGAGACCGAGACGGTCGGTCCAGCTCCGGGTGAGGGCTTCGCGATCTGTTTTGGGCAACTGGGTCAGGCCGAACATGATGTTTCCAGTAACGTTCAGATGCGGAAACAAAGCGAAGTCCTGAAAAACCAGTCCAATCTGGCGGCGTTCGGCGGGCACGTGTCTGGCCGGAGAGGACAAAACGGTTTCGCCCGAACGGATCGTGCCCTCGTCCGGTCTGTCAACACCTGCAATCAGACGCATCAGCGTGGTTTTTCCGGCGCCGGAGGGCCCCACAAGGGCTGTCACCTCCCCCCCAGGAAGTGTCAGGTTGATATCCCGGACCACGATTTGGGATCCATAGCTCTTCGTCAAACCGGACAGATACAGGGGCGCATGGGTTCTCGTCATCGGATACGATCCCCCATCTGGGTCATCTGCCGCGAAAGAAGAATGACGGGGACAAGTCCGGACAGTGTGATCAGCAGGGCGGGCAGTGTCGCTGAGGCCAGTCTTTCATCGCTGGCATAGGCGTGTGCCCGGACGGCAAGAGTGTCCCAGCCGAAGGGACGAAGCATCAGTGTTGCAGGAAGTTCCTTCAGGATTTCAACAAACAGGATTAATCCTCCTGCGAGGGCCCCGGGTGCGAGTAGAGGGAGGTCGACCCTCCAGAAACGGAGTGCGCCCGTGACCCCCAGACTTCGAGTGGCCTGATCCAATGAGGCGGGGGCTCGGGATAGGGCGGCGAAGAGCGGCTCTGTCCCGGCAGAAGTGAAACGGCTCGCATAGATCCACACAAGGAGGCCAATGGCCAGACCCCCGGTCAAGGCCTGCCCGGAGGCTTTCAGCAGGAACAGACCACCAAGTCCAAGCACGACACCCGGAGCAGCGTAGCCGGATGCGGCCGCCAGCCGAATAGGCCATGCTCCCCGGCGGCTGTAATGACTGGCTAATACCATGACCAGTGAGCACATGAAGGCAAGGGTGGTGCCCATGGCGGCGAGGCTCAGGCTGCTGGTCAATGCCGACATGAGTGATGAAGCCGTGGCCGAGGTGGCGAGGCTCAACCAGATCAGACGGGTGACCGGCAGGCCAAAGCTGAAAGACAGGATCAGCAGGAAGTAGGCCAGCACTGCGAACCCGGTTCCAGTGGTCAATTGCGTCCGAGCCGGGGTGGTCCAGCGATAGGAGGTCTGTTGGCTGCCTGCGGCTCCGGTCGCCAGTTTGGAAACAATAAGAAAGGCGAAGGCGAGTGAGATCAGCACGAGCGCGAGGCGCGCCGCCGTGGCCGGTTCTCCAAAGCTGGTCCAGGCGCGAACAATTCCTACGCCCAGGGTCCGAACCCCAAGATAGTCCGCTGCCCCATAATCGGCAGCAGCTTCCATAAGGACCAGCGACAGGCCGGCCAGAACGGCCGGGCGCGCGGCGGGCAGTCCCACGCGCCAGAACAGGTGCCATCCCGAAGCACCCAGGCAGCGCCCGGCTTCCAGCGTTGCCAGGGATTGCGTTGTGAACGCCGCCCGCGCGGTGATATAGACGTAAGGAAACAGGGTCAGGGCGAGGATGCCGGAAAGTCCAGGGATACTGAAGACATTCGGAAACCAGTAGTCCCGAGCAGACAGACCCGTGACTTCCCGGAGGCCGGCTTGAATGGGACCCGCGACACCGGACAGGTCAGCCCAGGCATAGGCGAGGACGTAGCCGGGTATGGCGAGGGGCAGGATCAGACCCCATTCCATGACGCGTCTGAAGGGAAAGTCATAGAGGCTCACCAGCCACGCCAGTGGAATAGCCAGAATGCAGGCCAGCGTCCCGGTCAGAAACAGTACCATCAAGGTTGTCAGAGTGTAGGGACCCAGCCTGTGCGTGAGGATATGATCCCAGGCGAGATTGCCACCAGTGGTCAAGCCATACCAGATTGCCGTAAAAACGGGCAGTGCGATCAATCCTGCAATGAGAATTTGCAGGAGGGTATAACGCTCAAGGGAAAAAGGTGGCGCCTGTCTCATTCGGCGTCTGGGTCAGTTCCAGCCAGCCAGATCGAACAAACGCTGAGCGTCAGCCTGGTTCTCGCCCAAGACACGGAGGGGAACCTGCGACGGTGTAAAAGGGGGCAATGTCTCAACGCCCTCTGCCAAATCAGTCTGGTTTGTTAGGGGCAGCTCCTTGGTTTCGACGGTGAGCAGACGCTGCCCTTCCGACGAGAGCAGGAAGGTCAGAAAATCAGCAGCACGCGCCACCTGGTCGGTCGATGCTGTGATTGCGGCACCGGTAATGTTGACGTGGGCTCCCTCACCGTCTCCGAATTCCGGAACCAGCAGCGTGGTTCGGCGGGCGACCTCCTGATCTTGCGTGTCAGCGCTTTGAGCGAGCCGGACCCAGTAATAATGATTGACAATGGCGACGCTGCACTGACCGGCCGCCACCGCACGGAGCTGATCCGTGTCCCCGCCCTGAGGGTTTCTGGCCATATTGGCCGCTACCCCCCGCGCCCACGACTCCGCGGCCTCAGGCCCAATCCGTTCAATCATCTCCGCCATGAGCGACAGGTTATAAATGTTCGACGACGACCTGACGCAGATTTCGCCCGCGCGCGCCGGACTGGCCAGTTGTCCCCAGTGGGCGATGTCTGAAGGTGAGAGTTCGGTTGGATCATAGGCGAGCAGGCGAATTCGTCGAGACAGGCCAAACCAATGGCCATCTGCATCGCGGTAGGGCTCGGGGATCAGCGCTTCGAGGCGATTGTCCTGAACGCCCCGGGTCAGCCCGGCCTGCTTGAAACGCCACAAAGCTCCGGCATCGGAGACAATGACCAGATCCGCGGGGCTATTCGCGCCTTCTGCTTTTAGCGTTTCAAGAAGCTGATCCGCTTTCGCTTCCCGGACCTCAATGGTCACGCCGGTCTGGGCCTCGTAAGCATCATAGAGCGTCTGATCGGAATCATAATGGCGCGCGCTGTATATGGTGAGAATTTCGGCGGCAGGTTCCGTAGGGCTGTTTGGGACCGGCGCCTCTCCTGAGCAGGCAGACAGAAACAGGCTCGCAAGGGCCGCGGTCAGGGTCGGGTGCTTGATCATCTCATGTCCTAACCATAAATGAGAAACATTCGCAACTAGCCTTTATGTGGTCTGGAAAGCAGGTAAGGATAAATTCTGCGATGGCCAAACCATTTCAGCCTGATAAACCCCGCTCATGGTCAGACCACTTGCTTCTGAACCCGCACGGGTCGCCGTCATCGGAGCCGGGATTATTGGCCTTTCCTGTGCTTGGCGTCTGGCCGATTGCGGCATCGACGTCACCGTTCTGGATGCCGGATCAGCTGGACAGGGTGCTAGTTTTGCGGCCGCCGGTATGCTCGCGCCGGCCTTCGAGGCCGCGGGCGATGGCATTCATCCAGCCCTGTATGACTTCTGCATGGCCAGCAATGCCCGCTGGCCCGATTTTGCGGCCCGACTGGAAGCTGCCACTGGGCGGTCGCTGGGTTATCAGCCCGGGCCTTCGCTGGCGGTGGTGTTGCGACACAGTTTGTCCGGCTGCCGGCGTAATGGCGTCATCGCGTCGCTGGCCCACGGTCTCGGCATCGGCATCTACGCGCTGGCCTGCATCTCCGGGCTGGCGTTCCTGCTGATCCGCTCACCAGCGCTGTTCAACGCCTTCCAGTGGGCCGGCGCGGCCTACCTGGCCTGGATGGG
>CAJXMY010000018.1 GCA_913056435.1 uncultured Hyphomonadaceae bacterium
CCGGAGGGAGTAGCTGCAAGGGAGGCTGCACACTATCTACGAAACCGCGCGCTCTTTGTCCAGGGAACGCTGCACCTCGGCACGAGGCCTTGACAGCGCCGCTTCAGCTCCGCGCTCAAGGGCACGGGCGGCCGACCAGCCGCCCACCCGCCCCTTTCGACAGGCTCTGACAGACATCGCCACCACAGGGCAGAATGCCCTGATCTGCGAAATGAAGCGCAGGTCACCCTCCGCCGGTGAAATCCTGCCGGGTGCGGATCCGGTTGAGATTGCCCGGGATTATGAACGCGGAGGCGCCGCTTGTCTGTCTGTGCTGACCGATGGCCCAAGTTTCGGAGGAAGTCTGGACGATTTCACCACCATCCGCGCGGCGGTCAGTTTACCCATGTTGCGGAAAGACTTTATGATTGATCCGATCCAGGTCCTCGAGGCCCGGGCTCATGGCGCCGATGCCATTCTCGTCATTCTGTCCTGTACAGACGACCCCCTCGCCCGGGATCTGATCGACACCGCGACCGGGCTCAACATGGATGTCCTTCTCGAAACCCACGACGCAGAGGAGGTCCGCCGGGCTCTGTCGTTGGACGGAACCCTGCTTGGCATCAACAATCGCGACCTGAAGCGAATGGTCACAGACCTCGCCACAACGGAAGTCTTGCGTGATCACCTGCCCGATGACCGGCCCTTCGTCTCAGAAAGCGGCATCTCGACGCCGGCAGATATTTCGCGCCTGCGAAAAACCGGCGCGCGCCGTTTCCTGATCGGCGAGAGCCTGATGCGGCAGGCTGACCGGGCCGCAACCTGCATGGCTCTGCGCTCTGCAACGTGACGCCTCTGGTGCCCGCGCGCCCGGATTTGACATGAGAACAGAACGCGAATAGACAAATCGGGAACAAAGTCCGAGCGACGGAGGCCAATGTGCTGACATCCAAGCAAAAAGAACTGCTTCTTTTCATCCATGAGCGCATCAAGGACGACGGCGTTTCGCCATCGTTCGATGAAATGAAAGAGGCTTTGAATCTGGCATCGAAGTCGGGGATTCACCGGCTCATCGTCGCCCTTGAAGAACGTGGCTTCCTTCGCCGGCTGCCAAACCGTGCGCGGGCTCTGGAAGTCCTCAAAATGCCGGACGCCGCAACAAGCACCGCCCCGCCCCGTGGCCGCCAGATGTTTCGTCCCAGCGTTGTGGATGCCGGCCGGCCGGATGCTGTCGCGAAATCGATCCCCGTCCTCGGGCGCATCGCAGCAGGTGTTCCGATTACAGCGATACAGGATGAAATCGATAGGGTCACACCACCGGATCATCTGGCAGACAAGTCCAACCATTACGCGCTGGAAGTCCAGGGCGACTCCATGATCGACGCCGGCATTCTGGACGGTGATATTGTCATCCTGAACCGAACAGACAGCGCCGACTCCGGCGACATTGTTGTGGCGCTCATCGACGACGAGGAAGCCACTCTGAAGCGGCTGCGCAAGAAGGGCGCCTCGGTGGCACTGGAGGCCGCCAATCCAGCTTACGAAACCCGTATTTTCGGGCCAGACCGGGTGCGGATCCAGGGGCGGCTCGTCGCCCTGGTCCGGAGATATGACTGAGCTTAAGGTACTGGGCAGGGACGCCACGGTCTCCTGCCACAGGATATCGCCTTCACCGGTTGAAGTGTGTTGCGTCTGATGTACCAGCTTTGCCCTCGTGACGCCTGCACATCAGCCCATGGTACAATAAACGCGTCACAATGGGAGGGCACAGGATCGCGAATAAACACCCAGTCGGGTGTCTGTGGAGCTCCACAGGCCATGTCGCCTTTGGGGGCCAAACGGATGTGAACCCCGCCAGCCTCGATCTCGCAGGTCTCAATACGACAATCATGAGACGCAATCACATCGCGGTAGCGCAAGGGCGACAGGCCCTCGCCCTTGGCAAGGCGATACCGTAGAATCTGACCAGAGGTCCGAACCAGAAACACATCGCCGGACGGCGCCCAGTGAAGAAGGTCAGCTGAGGGGATGGTCCAGAGGCCAGCTGCGAGGACGAGCGGTGCCACCCCGGTGAGTCGCCAGCGCCCTTTCACCAGAATAAGCAGGCCCAGTCCGAGGATTCCGCTCAGGCTGATCACACCGTAAATCGGGCGAATCAAGTCTCTGGACCCCTCCCCAAGGGCGGCGAAGACTTCAGCAATGCGGAGCACGAGGCCGAGGCTCCAGCCAAACAGGGTCAGCCCCACCTCTCCCATGCCCAGCCAGCTCAACACGACAGCGAGCCCTGCCAGGGGCGTGCAAATCAGCGAGACAATCGGCATGGCCAGAAGGTTTGCCGGAAAGCCGAACGCCGCGATGCGGCCAAAATGATAGATTGCAAATGGAAGGGTGGCGAGACCCGACACCAGCGATGTGAGAACAAGGGACTTGACCCAGAAAACGGGACCGCTCAGCGGCAGGCTGAGCCGCTTTCGGCGGTCGCCCCAGGCATGAAACGTGGCGACCAGCGCGCCAGTGGCGGCAAAGGACATCTGAAAGCCGGGACTGAGGACACTCCACGGCGCCAGCAGAACCACGATCATCATCGCCAGAGAGAAGCTCTGCACGCTGAATGGCGCGCGATCCACCAAAATGGCCCCGAAAACCACCATCGCCATGACAAAAGCTCTCTGGGTGGACACGCTGGCGCCGGAGAGCATCAGGTAAAGACTACAGGTGATAATGGCGACACAGGCTGCGAGCTTGCGAACGCTAACCCGCAGGGCGAGGGGTTCAAGCAATGCCAGCCCCCGCCAACTGACGAGGAAGACCAAGCCTCCCACTAAGCCCATATGCAGACCGGAGATGGCCATGAGGTGGGCCAGGCCGCTCGCTCGCAGGACCTCCTGATCGGAGGAAGCCAGAAAACTCCGGTCCCCGGACGCGAGCGCAGCAGCAAATCCTCCGGCCCTCTCACCGGCGCCCTGTCGAACATGACGGGCGAGGGCGCGGCGCAATTCCGCAAGGCGCAATCGGGCTTTCTTTATCAAATCCCGGGGCGCTCCCAGCGTTCCGGGCCGGCAACGCCCGAGGACAAACCCCACAGCACCCGTTCGTCGGTAAAACGCCTCTCGGTCAAACGCATAATCGCTCGCGATGAGCGGCGCCGGCGGTGGACGCAGTACCACCCAGCAGCGGACAAACCGCCCGACATCAATAACCGGACTCAGGCGATGGGTCACCCGAACATGGTCGGGGACACCACTGCGCGCCCGGTCGCCAACACTGTGGACCAGAAGACGCAGGCGCAACCCGTTTCGGCCCGAACTGATGCTCTCAACCCACCCTTCAACGAGAACGGGGCCGGTTTCCGCCGAGATCTGCGACGGGGAGACGCGGACCGTCGCATATTTGCCCGCCAGAACGCCGAGGACCCATGCCGTCAGAACGGCCAGCGCAAATCGGCTGAATCCGGCCTCGGCGGAACTGCGCCGAAGGAGAATGGTCCCCGCCAAACAGATCGCGAGGCCCAATAGTATCGTCTCGGAAGTCGGCTCAAATGGTAGAAGAAAATAGCTGGCGGCACCGGTGCTGAAGCCAAAGGCGGAGATGAGGGTGCCGTACCTGCGCTGCGCAAAACCGATGCCATATCTTGCGAACTGCAAAAGGGATTGTCGATCCCCCTTGCCTAAGCCGTCCCCAAAGTGTTGATGCGAACCAGTTCCACTAATTCTTCCCGAAAGAAGCCCCGACCTCAACCGATGACTGTTATCACTCGTTTCGCGCCCTCCCCTACAGGAATGCTGCATATCGGCGGTGCCCGGACAGCTTTGTTCAATGCGCTGATCGCCCGGCGCCATGGTGGAAAGTTTCTTTTGCGGATTGAAGACACGGATCGGGCGCGGTCAACCCCCGAAGCAACCGCGGCCATCCTCGAGGCCATGGACTGGCTGGGACTCACCCCGGACGAAGCCCCCGTCTATCAAAGCCAAAAAATGGACCGGCACATCGCGTGCGCCCACTCCATGGTGGAAACAGGGCAGGCGTTTCGCTGCTACGCCACCCCGGAAGACCTGCAGGCCCGTCGCGACGCCGGAGAAGCCAAACGCTCAGCCTTGAAAAACGCTGATCTTTCGGATGCTGACCGCACGCGCCTTCAGGCCGAGGCTGACGCCCTTCTGGCACCGTTCCGCTCTCCGTGGCGCGATGGGGGAACACCGCCGGCGCCAAATGCCCCCTACACCATCCGCCTCAAGGCCCCCGATCAGGGGATGATACAGCTCGATGACAAGGTCCAGGGACAGATTACCCTGCAGGCCGAGGAGATTGATGACCTCATTCTTCTTCGGGCCGACGGAACACCGACCTACATGCTCGCCGTTGTGGTCGATGACCACGATATGGGTGTGACCCTTGTTCTGCGCGGTGATGATCACCTGCGAAATACCTTCCGCCAGATTCCGATCTATCAGGCGATGAACTGGCCCCTGCCCGACTTCGGTCATATTCCGTTGATCCATGGACAGGACGGCGCCAAACTGTCCAAGCGCCACGGCGCCTTATCGACGCTGGCCTATCGGGATTTGGGCTATCTCCCTGAGGGCCTTTCCGCCTATCTGCTGAGACTGGGGTGGAGCCATGGCGATCAGGAGATCTTCACCATGGACGAGGCAAAGGCCCTGTTCAGTGTGGAGGCCATCAACAAAGCCCCTGCGCGCCTTGACCTGGCCAAGCTGGACGACATCAACGGACATTTTATCCGGGCCGCGCAGCCTGACCGGCTATTCAAGCTGGTCATGCCTTTCATCGAGAAGCTGACCCCTGTTGACGACCCCGTCCTGAGGTCTCGCCTTGAAGCGGCACTTCCCGGATTAACCGATCGCGGCGAGACGCTCCCGCAGCTGGCAGAAGCAGCACGGTTTTTGTGGGACGCCAATGCACACGCGCTGACCAAAAATGCCCGCAAGGCGCTGAAAGGGGAGAAGCTGGAGACACTGGGAAAGCTTCAGAGAGCCCTAGACGCAGAGAATGATTGGACTATTGAGACCTTGCAGAACCTTCTCGATTCCTTCTGTGCGCAGCATGGTCTGACCATCGGGCAGGTTGGCCCGCCCCTGAGGGCGGCCGTAAGCGGAGGGCTCCCCGCGCCAGATCTGGCGCCCGTTCTGGCCTGGCTGGGACGCGATGAAGTTCTTGCACGGATTGCGACACATTTGCCGGGGCACTCCCCGGCCGGAAGCTGAATTGAGGGAAAAGGCTGACATGGAAACTAAGACGAAACAGACGGGCATTGCCAAACTTGAAATCGACGGCACGGTCTTCGAACTGCCAATCCTGAGCGGAACGGAAGGTCCGGATGTCGTGGATGTCAGCAAGCTTTATGCAACGGCCGGAGTCTTCACGCTCGATCCAGGCTTTACATCAACAGGCTCCTGTGAGTCCCAGATCACCTTTATCAATGGCGAA
Organism: uncultured Hyphomonadaceae bacterium; assembly: GCA_913056435.1. Classification (GTDB taxonomy): domain Bacteria; phylum Pseudomonadota; class Alphaproteobacteria; order Caulobacterales; family Hyphomonadaceae; genus Henriciella. Next base: position 5,425 of record CAJXMY010000018.1, read on the forward strand.
GAGGGCATTCTGCTTCATCGCGGTTATCCGATTGACCAGCTCGCCGGGAATAGCGGGTTCCTTGAGGTCAGCTATCTTCTGCTCAATGGGGAACTGCCCACACAGACGAAATTTACCAGTTTCGCCAACGACATCACCCAGCACACGCTCATCCATACCCAGATGGACCGCTTCTTTGACGGCTTTCGCAGAGACAGCCATCCCATGGCGATGCTCACAGGCGCGGTCGGCGCCCTCTCCGCATTCTACCCCGGCGCGATGGACAGCTCGGATCCCGACGAAAGATACCTCGCCTATATCCGTCTCATCGCCAAGATGCCGACTCTTGCCGCCCGGATATACAAGTACACCATCGGTCAGCCCTTTGTGGACCCGCAAAATGACCTGTCCTATGCCGCGAATTTCCTGCGGATGTGCTTTGCCATCACGGCTGAGCCGTACAAAACCAACCCCATTCTGGCCCGGGCCATGGACAAGATTTTCATCCTGCATGCGGATCACGAGCAGAATGCCTCGACCTCGACTGTACGTCTTGCCGGATCATCCGGCGCGCACCCCTATGCGGCTGTGGCGGCAGGCGTGGCCTCGCTCTGGGGCCCCAGCCACGGGGGCGCAAATGAGGCCTGTCTCAACATGTTGCGCCAAATCGGGGATGTCAGCGAAATTCCGGAATATGTCCGGCGGGCGAAGGATAAAAATGACCCCTTCCGCCTGATGGGCTTCGGACATCGCGTCTATAAGAATTACGACCCCCGGGCCACCGTCATGCAGAAAACCGCCGAAGAGGTCCTCGGGGAGCTTGGCATAGATACACCGGTCCTTCGGGTCGCCCGAGAGTTGGAAAAGATTGCTCTCGAGGACGACTATTTCATCGAGAAGAAGCTGTACCCGAATGTCGACTTTTACTCCGGCATCATCCTCGACGCGATGGGCTTTCCAACCGAAATGTTCACAGTCCTCTTCGCTCTGGCGAGAACCGTCGGCTGGTGCGCCCAGCTCAATGAAATGATTGAGGACCCGACGCAAAGGATCGGCCGGCCGCGCCAAATCTATACGGGTCCTGCAACCCGGGACTTCATCCCTATTTCCGAGCGTTCATAACCGACAGGATCGCATGAGCGGCAATGACCGGGGCGGGTGTTTCACCTGCCCCCATTTGTTTTAAGGCGACATTCTGAGCACAGACCTGTGCCGTAAGCTGATCCGGGTTATCGAGAAGTTCGAGCGCTGTCTTCACAATTCTTTCCGGCCGTAGGCGGGTCTGGACGAATTCCGGTACGACCTCTTCGTCGCCTGCCGCGATATTCAAAAGCGTAATGTGGATCGGCTTGTAAAGCAGGTAGCGGGCGAGAAACCATGTGATCCAGCCGGTTTTGTACCCAACAAGGAAAGGCGTCCCCTGGACTGCAAGCTCGCTCGTCACGGTCCCCGAACACGCAAGCGCAAGGTCCGCTCCGGCCATGAGATCAATGGAGCGAAAGGTTTTCGGTGCAAGAGTGCCCGCTCCAATAGCCGCCCCAAATCTGGCCAGAAACAGATCTCGGACCTGGGGCGCTGGTGCAAAGACCAGCTTTATATCCGGCCTGACCGACCGCAGGCTCAGGGCAGCTTCAACCAGTGCCGGAGCGGTTCTTTCAATTTCACTCGGCCGACTTCCGGGCAGGGTCAGCAAGACCCGGTCCTCGTCCAGTAGATTCATCGCTTTTCGAAAGGCCACACCATCGCCGGGTTCCGTCCGACTGAGAGCCGGCGGTCCCATAACCGTCACGGGCAAGTCGAACGGTGCGTAATACGGGGCCTCCATCGCATGAAGGCATATGAGATGATCTACGATGGCCGAGAGGGTCCCGGCCCGCCCCGGCCGGGTCGCCCATACCTGGGGACCAACCAATTTTACGAGCTTTATATTGGGCGCCCGTTTGCGTAATTTCTGTGCCACACGGAGTGTAAAACCCCAGGAGTCCACGAGAACGACTGTATCCGGGGCGAATGCGAGAATGGCGGATACTGCCTCGTCCACAAGCCGCACAACTGTTGGATAGGCTCGCAAGCCCTCAAACAGACCCAGAATCGACAGGGGCCTGACATCAATCGGTGACGCCAAATCGATACTGGCAAGGGCCTCTCCACCGATCGCTCCAAATTCGATCATCGGATCCAGCGCCTTCAGTGCGTTGACCGTCTCCAGAGCCAGAAGATCGCCGGAGGGCTCCGCTGCGACAAGGAATAACCGCTTCGCCGACATGGGCTCATGCCCACTCACGGGGAAACCCAAAGATGAAGATGCCCAGATCTGACGCGCGTTCCATTACAGCTTGCCGGTCAACCAGCAGGGCGCCCCCAGCCTCAATGCCGATCCCAGCAAGACCCGCCTCAGCGACCCGCTCAATTGTTGCCAGACCGATTGTTGGCAAATCAATACGTCGTTCCTGAATCGGTTTTGGACGTTTCACCAGAACACCACGGCGATTCTGCACGCTACCACGCAGTCGCTCGTCCAGTTCGGAGCAGCGCCTCAACATCGCGTCTGTTCCCTCCTGAGCCTCAACGCACAAGACCAGACCATCACAAACAATCGCGCCCTGCCCAATGTCGAGCCGACCGACTTCACTTGCGATCCGTGCGGCCTTGCGCAGATCTGACATCTGCTCATCCTCCGGGACTGGCCCGGAAATCAGACCTTCCGAGGCGATGAGCTTTCCGCTGGCCGTGTCCGCCCCAATCACGTCAAAACCTTCAGCTTCGAACGCCTCGACGATAACCCGCAGGAGGGCATCATCCCCTTTGCGGGCCGCGCTTATAACCTTTGGGAGCAGAGACATGCCTTTCAAATCAGGCTTAAGACTAGAGAAGTCCGGTCGTGACACCTTGCCGGCAAAGCACACGGTCTGGCATCCGGCCGCACGGAAAGCCTTGATCATGCCGCCCACCTCACCGAGGCCAATAATCTCGCCTGGGAACTCGGAAAGCGCGGGTTCGACAAACCCTTTCAGCCGGAGCACATAAACGCCTTGTTTGCGATGCGCCGCCGCCTGAGCCACCTGAACGGGCAAATAGCCAAGCCCCGCCAGTAGACCAAGTGGGCCTTTGTAATCGCCTAACGCGGGAGGCATAGGGCGCGATTCTTGTTGTTTCGAATGAAGTCGATGATCTGCATGACTTCTGGACTGTCAGAATAGGTGACCGCGGTATCCTCAAGACGCTCTGTAAATGTTCCTTCTCGGGCGTACAGCATGCGATAACCCGCCCGTAACTTCATAATTGTTTCCCGACTGAACCCACGCCGCTTCAGGCCCACCACATTCAATCCTGCCAAATGGGCATGATTGCCAACGACAGACCCAAAGGGAATAACATCCGCGACCAAAATCGCACCACCCCCCACAAAGGCATGTTCCCCAATCCTGCAGAATTGATGAACTGCAACCGCGCCCCCCATCCAAACGTGGTTTCCGGCCGTAACGTGTCCCCCGATGTGGGTATTGTTGGCTATGACGCAGTGGTCGCCGATGACGCAGTCATGGGCCGCATGAGTGTGAGCCATGAACAGACAATCACTGCCGATCCGAGTTAACCCACCATGGGAAGGCGACCCGGTATGAAGCGTGACGTGTTCGCGCAGAATGGTCCGGTCTCCGACCTCAAGGCGAGATTCTTCGCTGTCCCGATACCCTAAAACCTGCGGGGCGCCGCCGATGACCGCACCCGGGTGCACACAGACTCCTTCTCCCAACTGCGTCCGACCAAGCACCATAGCCTTCGGCATCAGGTTGCAGTGATCCTGAATCTCGACGTGACAGCCCACATGGGCATAGGCACCAATCGTGACCCCAGTACCAAGCTTCGCGCCAGTTTCCACGATCGCCGTTGGGTGAATGTTCACTGTCATGACTTACCGGTCCGCCCCTTTGTGGCCTGTTGCTGGAGCCACGACGTTTCCCTGAGAAATTGTCGCAAAGGACGACCCGGCGTTCCACCCCATGCTTCTCCGGCAGGGATATCCCGGAAAATGCCCGCCGAAGCGGCAAGCTTCGCGCCCGCTCCAATGGTCACATGATCGGCAATTCCGACACGTCCGCCCATGATTGTCCCATCACCCACCTGAACACTGCCGGAGATACCTCCAAAGCTGGCGATCAGAACACTGCGCCCCAAAACAACATTGTGCGCGATCTGGCAGAGATTATCGATTTTTGTACGCTCTCCGATCACAGTGTCGCTCAGCGCACCTCGATCAATGCAGCTATTCGCGCCAATCAGGACATGGTCCTGAAGAATAACGCGTCCCCATTGCGGGACATCTTCAGCCCCATCAGGTCCTTCAGAAACACCAAACCCGTTTTCACCGAGGCGGGCTCCTGAAAGGACAGTGACATCATTTCCGATCAAGGCGTTGCGAATTGAAACATTTGCTCCGATCTGACAATTGGTCCCAATCTGCACACCTGGTCCGATTACACTATTTGGCCCGATCGTCGTCTGTGCTCCTATCGCTGCCCCCTTGCAGACCACGGCGCCGGGCGCGAGCCTTGCATTGGGGTGCACGTCAGGCTCGGCCCCGTCGCACGCCCAGCTCTTCAGTCGAAACAGGGCTTGCGCTGCCCGACCGTGAGACCAGCGCGGCCGCGACGTGACCAGAGCGATGACGGAAGTTGGCAAGTGCTTCGCCAGACCGTCCGTTACGAAGCACGCCGTTGCATCCGGGGACACGGCCGCGACCAGTTTCGCATTCCCCTCGGCATAACAAATGGTTCCAGCCGTCGCCGTCAGTGCACTCGCGATGCCAAATATCTCGGTCCCGTGACCTTCCGGTAACTCCGCACCAACCAGCTCAGCAAGTTCGCCGAGCGTCCGTCGCCCCAGAAAGTCGAAGAAACGCAGATCAACCTGCATGGCGCCCCGCTTACTGAGCCTGTCCCTGCTGTGGCAACGTCTGGCGGGTCACCTCAATTGTGGGCGTCTCCAGATTGAGCTGGGCGATAATTTGGTCCGTGATATCAAGGCTCGGATTAGCATAGACGACGGTTTCTCGCTCCAGGAGAAGATCCGCGCCGCTGGTTTCGAAGACTGTTTCAACAACTGGCTGAAGCGCCTGGAGAAGCTGTCCCTGCGCAACCCGCGTGGTCATATCGAGTTCACGACCCGCCCGCTGTACATCAAGCTGATAGCGTTGCATGTCGCTGGCATATTGCGCAAACTTTTGAGCGAGCTCCGGATCAGCCGCGACATCAGCCTGTATCTGCTGCTCGGTCTTACCCCTGATAATAGGCTCTAGCTCCTCACTGACGGCCTCCAGCGCCACTCTCCTGGGCTCTGTCTCCGTCGCGATGGTCGCGCCAATGGCCTGCAGTTTTTGGGCAATATCCTGACCCGCCGCACTTTCCGCGAGGATTCGGGCCGTATCCATGGTCACAACCTTGGTGCCCTGAGCACTCGCGGCGGGGAGGACGAGACTTGCAGGGATGAACGCGAGCAAGACAACAGAAAGGATCGATTTGATAAGGGACATTTGTGTCTCCGTGGGGTTTTAAAAACGGGTTTGGGTGCTGAATCGGAACGTCTCTGTCCGATCATAGTCTTCTTTTTTCAGGATCTGAGAGAAGTCGAACTGTATCGGACCAAAGGGAGAGTCCCATCCGATCGAGATGCCTGCGGTTGCCCGCAATGACAAGTCATCCTCTATTCGTCGAACCGCATTCACAGCGCCAATCCCATTATATTGGCCAGGCCGGGTCACAAATTCCACGGGCGGATCAATATCATCGTCATCCAGCAGGCCAACCGAGCCTGCTTCGGCAAACAGGGTCGTTCGAATACCATATTCCTCCGGCAGATAATTCGGGACGGTAATCTCTGCGGTTCCCTGATAATAGGCCTTCCCTCCGAGCGAATTAAGGCTTTTCACATCAAAGACATCGCCATTCTCATCCAGCAGGACATCAACCACGCGGGGTCCGAGGCCAGCAACATCGAAACCCCGGAAATTGGAGCCACCGCGGAAAAAGCGATTGTTGATACGAATGCTGTTATCATCCCCCCAAGGCTCAATATAGCCGCCCGAAAGCCGCACACTGGCACGAACCCCTTTGAAGATTCCCCGATAGGTCGCTGCGCTAAGCTCGGTGCGCAGGTACTGAACGTCTCCCCCAAGGCCGGAAATATCCTGACTGATAAACATATCGAACCCCCGTGTCGGGGCGATGGGATCATTCCTCCGATCCCAATTGAACGTGTAGCCAACAATCGACGACAGATCGGACCGTTCACTTTCACAAATTGTTGACCGGAAAATATAAGCAATATCGCATTGGTCAACGATACGAGCCCCCTCCGGAAGCGGAACGGTTTCAGGTGTCACGAGGATCACGGTATCATCGCTTTCATCTTCGGGCGTTGGTGGATCGTTCCTGTCTTCAAGGGTTGTTTGAAGGTTCCCCTCTTCATCGATGACGATCTGACGATCGCGGACATTGATCTCGTCTGACTGCAACCTGTATCTCAGACTCAGGCCGGTATTTTCAGTTAATGGAAATCCGAAGGAAATCCCGCCTCCCGTGGTCTGTGACTCGAAATCAGAGACATCCAGAAAATCCGCACGAGAGGAAAACACATCAACTCCGGCAGACAGGTTCCGATCCAGAAAGCGGGGCTCCCGGAAACGGAAATCCAGAAACTGCTCCCTGTTAGATGCTGACACTCTGGCAACAACTGACTGACCGCGGCCTCGAAGGTTACGCTGAGAAACACTCATATCCAGAAGGAATGCGTCAACAGAGGAAAACCCTGCGGCAAAAGAGAGCTCACATGTTGGCTGTTCCTCTACGGCGATCTCAACAACCGTTCGATCCGCCTTGCTGCCGGGTGTCTCCGTAATCTCAACTTCTTTGAAATAACCCAAAGCGCGGACACGGTTCCTCGACCGGTCGAGCAGGACGCGATTAAAAGCATCGCCTTCAGTGACGCGCAACTCCCGGCGGATCACCCGATCCAAGGTGGCGGTGTTGCCAACAATGTCTATGCGCTCGATATAAACTCGGGGCCCTTCATCCAGGGCGAAGGTCACGTTCACCTGATTGGTGTCGGGGTCCGCCTCCAGACGAGGTGAAACGTCGACAAAAGCGTATCCCGCGATCCCCGCGGCATATGTCAGCGTATCTATCGTGTCCTCAATGAGATCACCCTTAAACAGATCTCCCGTCCGGAAGGGAACGGCGCGCTTCAGGGCGTCGGCGTTGAGTTTATCAAGCGCCGTTTCCACGTCTATCTCCCCGAACGTATATTGCTGTCCCTCTTCAATTGTGTAGGTGACGTAAAAATCTTTCCTATCTGGTGTCAGATCCGCGACCGCCGAGACAACCCGGAAATCATAATAACCGCGGTTCTGGTAGAATTGGCGTAAAAGCTCTCTGTCGTACTCTACCCGGGAGGGATCATAGTTGTCGTTTGAGCTAAAAAAACGCCACCATCTCGATTGCTTCGTCACAATCTCATCACGGAGACGATTGTCGGTGAATTCGCTGTTGCCGATGAAGTTGATCGCCCGAATTCCCGTGATGGGCCCTTCTGTAACAACAAAGATCAGATCGACCCGATTTTGCTCCAATGGCTTATATTCCGGTTCGACCGTTGCGGAGAAGCGACCCGACTTTCGGTAGAGATCCAGAATTCTCTGAACGTCAGCCTGCACCCGCGCTGCGGTGAAGATGCCGCGAGGGGCTGCCTGAATTTCCTCTCGCATCTTATCATCATCAATGGTCCTGTTCCCCTCGAAGAGGACACGGTTGATGATTGGATTCTCAACGACACGCACAATGAGGTCAGGCCCCGCCTTCTCAAAAGACGCATCAGCAAAAAGCCCGGTAGCAAACAACGTCTTCAGAGACAGATCAATTCTGCTCGGGTCAAATGGATCACCCGGTTCCACAAGGAGGTAGGACTGAACCGTCCTGTCCTCGATACGCTGATTGCCCTCAACAATTACCGACCGTATCGTTTCGCCTGCTGCCTGTGCCTGAGCCGAAGAGATCGTCGTGCCTCCCGAAACAACAAGCAATGCCGCCATCCCAAGCAGAGCCGAGAAGATATTACGCATAACAAAGATCCTCCGACGAACACACTGGCTCTAACCCCCGGCCGGCCCAAACAGGCCCGTTTCAAGAATGTCGCCCCATGTAATGAAGACGAATAGCGTCATTAGCAAACCTAAGCCCGCCATCAACGCCAGTTCCTGCACTTTTTCTGGCAGCACGCGTCCAGTCACGGCTTCATAGGCGTTAAACACCAGATGGCCGCCATCCAGGACAGGCAAAGGAAGAAGGTTGAAAAACCCTATCCCAATTGAAATCGCTGCTGAGATGCCAAGGATGTTCCAAAAGAAGGCCTCTAAACCAGCCCAGAAGGAGATATCGTCCCGCCCAATCGTCCGGTTGAACAAACGCCGCCCGGTATCCCCAATTGCAACGGGTCCGCTCAGGCTCGCCAGAGGCTCACGACCAGTAACCAAACGCCCCATCATCGTGACAGTGGTTTGCAGCACAAATCCGGTCTGCCCAACACCGCGACTCAACGCTTCAATCGGTCCCACACTCGACACCCGCTCGGTGCCCTCCACAATCCCCAGAATGACCCCAATGGTCGAATGAGGCATCATTTGCCCCAGACCATTGTCACGGATGGTCTGAATCGGCGTTAAAGGCAGAACCTGGCGACTTCCCTGCCGCTCTATGACGATATCGATTTCCTCACCAGACGTCATCAGAACCGCTTTCGGCACATCCGCCGGACGCAAGATCTCCAAGCCATTCACCTCGACCAACACATCGCCAACCTCCAGTCCCGCATCAATCGCCGGATAGCCTTCCGCAAGCCCTGCGACCTCAACCCTGCTGCGATAATCACCGTTGAAGCCGATAATGATGGTGAACAGCACGATCGCTAAAAGGAAATTCGCCAACGGACCGGCAACAGAAACGATGGACCGTGCGCCAACGCTCAGCTCACCATATGGCAGGCCCTCGGGCCCCGATTCAACCTCACCAACATCATTTGGGAGCTGCGCCTCACCAACAAACTTCACGAAGCCGCCAAGCGGGATCCAGTTGATGCGCCACCGTGTCCCGTGCCGATCTGTGCGTTCCCAAATGGAGCGTCCGAAACCAACCGAAAACGATTCCACCGCCGCACCAAAAAAGCGTCCGGCAACATAGTGGCCAAGTTCATGGACGACGACGACCAAGGCGAGCATGACCACGAGACACAGGATAAAGGCCGGCCCCTGGCTGAGCAGTTCCTGCATGATTAACGCGCCTCCGGCCGGTCGGACGCACTTTTGAGCAATTGCTCGGTAATTCGGCCAGCTTCCGCCTCTATCGCCATAATCACCTCAATTGTGTCGCATGCTTGCTGCGACATGGCTCCGGACAAGAACCGATCAACGGCCTGCTCTACGATGCAGCTTATATCGTTAAATCCACATTGGCCTGCCAGAAAAGCAGCCACGGCCCTTTCATTAGCGCAATTTAATACCACCGTTGCACCGCCACCCTGCCGTAAAGCCGCCCGGCAAAGACCAACTGAGGGAAACCGCTCTTCGTCGAGGGCTTCAAAATCGAGCCGTCCAAGGTCGATAAGGTCGAGCCGCTTTGCCGCCGCAGGCTGACGACGATCAGGCCAGCTCAGCGCATAGGCGATCGGTGTCCGCATATCAGGATCCCCCATCTGAGCCAGAACCGACCCGTCGCGATAAGCCACCAAGGAGTGAATTATGGATTGGGGATGAACCACGACATCTATGCGTTCCTCCGGCATGTCGAACAGATAGGCCGCTTCAATCAGCTCAAGCCCTTTGTTGAAAAGGGTCGCACTGTCGATTGTGATCTTGCGGCCCATTTCCCACCGGGGATGATTCAGAGCCGCTTCGAAAGTCACATGTTCAAGATCCCGCTTTGCGGTTGTCCGAAACGGACCTCCAGAAGCGGTGAGGATCAAAGTCTCGATGTCCTCATGTCGCTCCATGACCTGAAACATGGCGTTATGCTCGGAATCCGTCGGGACAATGAGCGCGCCGGTCTCGGCCGCTCTCCGACGCAGCATCGGGCCAGCGCAGACCATGCTTTCCTTGTTGGCCAACGCAACCGAATTTCCCGCATCAATTGCCGCCAGTGTCGATGAAAGACCCTCGATCCCTACAATTGCCGCAACCACGCGGTGGACCGGCCGGGCCGCACTCTCGTCCACGGCGTCGGCACCCGCAGCGACCGATATTCCAGTTCCCGAGAGAGCCGATTTCAAATCACCGTATAGGCCGCTGTCACCAATCACGGCCATGCGTGCCCCGAACTCGACAGCCTGGCGGGCGAGTCCGTCGACATCTCTGCCTGCAGCCAATGTGTCGATTTCATAGACAGGACGATCACCTTCGGCATTCGCATGTGCCACAACAGAAAGGGCAGAGGTGCCGATAGACCCCGTAGATCCCATGATGGAGAGGACCTTCGTCTCCGTCATGCCATCAGGCCCAAATATGCAAGGGTTACCGGCAACAGCAGAAAAAGGACTGGCGCCACCAGGCACACCATTCCCAGTCCATCAACCCTGTCCATGACGCCACCGTGACCGGGCAGAAGCTTGCTGGTGTCCTTTATACCGTGCCGGCGCTTGATGATGCTTTCCATCAGGTCCCCCAGCTGGGCTATTACTGAGATTCCCGCACCAAAGGCCAGCCAGAACACAAGGTCCCCGTCCGCAATGTAAGCCCCCAGAGCGCCACAAAGGATGCTGAACACCACGCCGCCGACTGCACCGCTCCATGTCTTTGATGGAGACTCCGGCGTCAGGGAGGGCCCACCAAAGTGGCGTCCGACAAAATATGCTGCCGAATCCGAACCCCAGACAATTCCCATTATCAACAGGGCGGCGATCTGGCCATCCCAAGGACCTTCGAGCAACCACAGCAAACCAAGAGGCATGCCGGCCACATAAAGGAAGCCGAGGGTTGCGTTGGCCTGCTCTTTCCGGACCGGATGGGTATAACCGGCCAGTGTTGAAAGCGCCAAAAGCACCAGAACCGATGGAAAGAGCCCCATCACAGGCACTGCGAGACAGGGAAGCAGAGCAAATGACACCATCCATTTCAGTGCTGGCGATGCCGTCATGCGTACCCATTCATATGCCATCAAGCCGGCAACCAAAGCACAGCCAACAGCAAGCGCGACACCACCTGAAGTCACAGCATAAAGCGCAAGAGGTATCAGAAAGGCTGATGAAATCAGCCGCAAAATCAACTCATTGGGCCTACCGGATTGAAAACCCATAACCTACGACTCAAAGGCTGCCGACGGCCAAGCCGCCAAATCGCCGCTGTCGGGTTTGGTAGGATGCAATAGCCTCATTCAGGTGTTTGGGACGAAAGTCTGGCCAAAGGACGTCCATAAAAACCAGCTCGGTATATGCTGCCTGCCAGATCAAAAAATTACTGATGCGCATTTCGCCACTCGTTCGAATGACTAGGTCAGGGTCCGGCAGGCCCCTCGTATCCAGATATTGACCGAAGGACTCTTCATCGAAGTCGTCCAGATCCGCGACTCCCTTAACAACATCCGCCGCTAATTGACGGGCAGCCCTCATGAGTTCCTCTCGGCCGCCATAATTAAATGCAATGCAAAGATTGAACTTGTCATTATGGCAGGTTTCTGACTGAGCTTGGTCGACCAGCAAACGCACATCCTCGGGCAGGCCAGCCCGGGTCCCCAGAACCCGTATCCTGACCCCATCCGCCTTCAGCTTTTTTAAATCCTGGCTTACATACATTTTTAGCAGGCCGAATAGCGCATTCACCTCTGAGACCGGGCGCCGCCAGTTTTCAGTGGAAAAGGAAAATACGGTCAGATGCGATAAACCCAGATCCCGGGCGCCTTCCACCGTTTTTCGAAGGGCTTCAACGCCGCGCTCATGACCGACAGATCTGGGAAGGTTGCGCGCCTTCGCCCAGCGTCCGTTACCATCCATAATGATAGCGACGTGACGAGGCAGCGGAGCCTCCTCACCACCACTACCTGTCTTCATCGGTTCTTGGGCGGCCAAACTCAAACCTGCATAATCTCCGCTTCTTTGGTCTTCAGCGTCTCATCAACCTTCTTCACATAGATGTCCGTCAGCTTTTGAACTTCATCGGACATGCCACGCTGTGCATCCTCGCTAATTTCGCCGTCTTTTTCCATCTTCTTGAGCGCGTCCATACCATCCCGCCGAATATTGCGAACCGCCACACGTGCCCCCTCGGCATACTTTCCGGCGACCTTCGTCAGTTCGATCCGACGTTCCTCGTTGAGCGGCGGGA
>CAJXMY010000019.1 GCA_913056435.1 uncultured Hyphomonadaceae bacterium
TGGTTTTGCTGAGGAACTAAATAGAGAGCAACGTCAACTTTTGGATGATCGTGGTTTTGTTCTCTTTGGTGAGCGCGAGGGGACTCAGAGAGAGCATCGCTTGCTGTTGATGACTCTCGAGGAAATTGGCTTTTCCTCAACGTATGGAGCTGGGTATTTCACCGCCTCCAGGCAACTCTTGGGTCACCTGCGAAATCTTGGTTGGCCCATTGGCCAGCTGCAAACCTTGATCAATCGATCCAGTGGTAGCAAGGATAGTTCGATTCATCCTTGCTGAATTCACATAGGGCTAATTCGTTGTTCTGGCGCAGATAAACCCTTGTCGCTTGGCTTGCGGCTCAGGATGCGCTGAGTGCTGGGCTTTTGAAGGTATGCCTTTAGCAGGTTCAATGGATTAATTGATAGTTGTCTAAATTCTGGTTAGGGAGGCTGATTTTTGTCAACATCAAAGGGGCCTTCTTGGTTTTTCTGGATCAGCGTCCGATCCGGACGCCGGGTCGAGCCACCCTTGCGCTCCCGACGAAGGCGCTTGCAGACGCGGTGGCGGCGGAGTGGCAGGATCAGGCAGAACAGATCGACCTTGCGGCGATGACCCTGACGCGACTGAGCAATGTGGCCTTGGACCGGACCCCAATGATGCGTGGGGAGATGATTGATGAGCTGGCCAATTATGCCCAAACAGATCTAACCTGTCATTTGGAGCCGTCCGACAGCGCTCTGCGGGCCCTTCAGGAACAGGCCTGGCGTCCCTGGCGCCATTGGGTCGGCCGAACATTGGATGTTGTTCTTGTCCCCGTGGAGGGCATTATGGCCACAGCCCAACCCCCCGCTTCGCTGGAGACGTTGCGGCACTACGCCAGTGCCCTTGATGACTTCCGGCTCACGGGGTTGAATTGGGCTTGCAGCCTGTTCGGATCGGTGGTTCTGGCGTGTGCTGTTGAGCAGGACGCACTTGAAGCATCCGAGGCCCTCAGGCTCTCGTGTATTGATGAGGATTGGCAGGCCAAACATTGGGGACAGGACAGCGAGGCCCAGCATGCGCGCGCGGGCCGGGAACGGGATGCTGTCGCACTGGGCGTTTGGCTGGGGGCGCTTTCGATCTAGTTAGCGGGTTATCCGTTCAAACAGAAAGCCTCGCCCCATGATAACAGTTCACCACCTGGAAGACTCGAGGTCTCAGCGCGTTCTGTGGCTGCTGGAGGAACTCGGTGCGGATTATGAGATCCGACGCTATGAACGCGACCCCACGACCCGACTGGCGCCACCGGACCTCTATGAAGTGCACCCGCTGGGCAAGTCACCCGTGATTACAGACGGGGACCTGACCGTGGCAGAGACCGGGGCCATTTTTGAGTACCTGCTGGAAAGCCTCGACTCCGATTTCACGCTCGGTGCCATTCGCGGGACACCTGAGGCGCGGTCGATCACCTACTGGCTGCATTATGCTGAGGGCACAGCCATGCCACTGCTTTTGATGAAGCTCGTCTTCGGTTCGATCCCTGAACGAGCACCGGGGCTGGCACGGGGCTTGGTTCGGCGAATTCTGGCGCCGGTCGAGGACAGCTTTCTGGACCCCCGCATCGCAGAGCAGGCGGCTTTCTGGAACGCGTCCCTCGCTCCGACGGGATGGTTCTCGGGGACTCGGTTTTCGGCCGCGGACATCATGATGAGCTTTCCTCTGGAGGCGGCTGCCACCAGGCTGGACCTTTCTCCCTATCCCCATGTGGAGCGCTTTCTCACCGCCTGTCACGAAAGACCCGCCTACCAGGCTGCGTTGCGGCGAGGGGGACCCTATGCCTATGCCTGAGCTGTCGGAAGGTGGCGTGGCGGTCGATGAACTCAGCTGTGCCCGTGCAGGAGCTGCGAGAGGTTTGAGTCTCGGCGTTTTCCGGAACGGTTGAGCCTTGTCAGATCGCTCGGGGGCATTACAACGCGCCAGTATTCGAGGAGGTGAGCATGCAGGATGTGATCGAGGCGCTTGAGGCGCGCAGGGAGCAGGCACGACTTGGTGGCGGCCAGCAAAGGATCGAGCGTCAGCATGAAAAGGGTAAGCTCACGGCCAGGGAACGTGTGGCGCTGCTGCTCGATGAAGACAGTTTTGAAGAATACGACATGTTCGTTGAACATCGTTCGAACGATTTCGGCATGGAGAAACAACGTATTCCGGGTGATGGCGTTGTGACCGGCCACGGGGCGATCAACGGGCGACTTGTCTATGTGTTCTCCAAGGACTTCACGGTTTTCGGAGGATCTTTGTCCAAGGCCCAGTCTGAAAAGATCGTCAAAGTCCAGAAGATGGCGGTGCAGAATGGCGCGCCGGTCATCGGCATCTTTGACGCGGGTGGCGCGCGAATTCAGGAAGGCGTGGACAGCCTTGCAGGCTATGCAGATATCTTCATGGAGAATGTGCTCTCCAGTGGGGTGATCCCCCAAATTTCTGTCATTATGGGGCCCTGCGCTGGCGGCGACGTCTACAGCCCGGCCATGACGGATTTTATTTTCATGGTGAAGGACACATCTTACATGTATGTGACCGGACCTGACGTCGTGAAGACAGTGACCAACGAAGTCGTGACTCATGAGACACTTGGGGGCGCCAGTGTTCACGCTCAAAAGTCTGGCGTTGTCGATGGGGCCTTTGAAAATGATATTGAAGCCCTGATCCAGATGCGCCGCCTTGTCGACTTTCTGCCGGGGTCCAATCGCGAGAAGCCGCCGGTCCGTCCGAGCTATGACGAGATTGACCGCGAGGATCATAGTCTGGATACGCTGATCCCGGATAATCCAAACAAGCCCTATGACATGAAGGAGCTCATCGAGAAAACCGTCGACGAAGCGGATTTTTTCGAGATTTCTCCCAATTTCGGTGCGAACATCATCTGTGGTTTTGGGCGCATGGAGGGATCAACCATCGGCGTTGTTGCCAACCAGCCGATGACGCTGGCCGGCGTTCTTGATATTGATGCCAGCCGGAAAGCGGCGCGTTTTGTGCGCTTCTGCGATTGCTTCAATATCCCTATCGTGACCTTCGTTGACGTGCCGGGGTTCATGCCGGGCACCAAGCAGGAATATGGTGGGCTGATCAAGCATGGTGCCAAGCTCTTGTTTGCCTTTGCAGAGGCGACGGTGCCGAAAGTGACCGTGATCACCAGAAAAGCCTATGGTGGCGCCTATGATGTCATGAGTTCAAAGCATCTGCGCGGCGATGTGAATTATGCCTGGCCAACGGCGGAAATCGCCGTGATGGGGGCGAAAGGCGCTGTCGAGATTATTTTCCGGAAAGACCTTGGTGATGATGACAAAATCGCCGCTCATACACAGATGTATGAGGATAATTTTGCCAATCCCTATGTCGCGGCCAAGAAGGGTTATATTGACGACATCATCATGCCCCATTCAACCCGTCGCCGGGTGGCACGGGCGCTGCGAACCTTGCGTGGCAAGGAGCTCTCCAACCCCTGGAAGAAACACGATAACATTCCGCTTTAAGACGGGCGGGCCCCGTGTTGATGGCCGGTCAGCCCTGGTCACTCAAACATGGCGTACCCGTTTGCGGAACCGCCATGACAGGGCTGGCGCCTTCTGGCATCAAGCCGAATGCACCGGGCTGCGGGTTAGGCGCCGTAATCTGAGGCGCTTCGTGTCGTGCGGTGGAAGGCCAGCCGCTTGGCATAGTCCAAAGGGTCGTGCGGCTTGACGAGCGCATCGGCGGGCGTTTCGCTCCAGTCTATCAGACGGGTGAGGAAGAAACGCAGCGCCGCACCCCGCGCCAGCGCCGGGAGGAGATGTCGTTCCTGTGGCATGAGCTTACGGACCGTCTCATATCCGGCAATGAGCGCCTGTCCCTTTGCTGGATCAAACTGACCGTCGGACCCAAAGGCCCAGGCATTGAGGCAGATGGCGAGATCATAAGCGAGCACGTCGCTGCAGGCGAAGTAGAAGTCGATGACGCCGGCGAAGCCCCCCTCGAGGAAGAAAGCATTATCCGGAAACAGGTCTGCATGGATGATCCCGTGGGGCAGGTCTTGGCTGACCTGTGTCAGCCGACGGGTCTCCTGAATATCATCTTCAATCAACCTTGCCAGGCCAGGTTGCAGGGCCTCTGCATCCTTCGTCCGACCGGACCAAAGGTCTGGCCAGCTGTCGGGGCCGAGCTGATTGGGCCGGGTCATCGCGAAGTCGGAGGCTTCGGCGTGAAGGCGGGCCAGAGCAGCTCCCAGCGCGTGACAATGGTCAAGCCGGGGGGTCTTCAGCGACAGGCCGGGAAGGAAAGAAACGATAACAGCAGGACGGCCTTCCAGCGTCCGAAGTGCGACACCATCCCGCCCGGGGATCGGTCGCGGGCAAGGGAAATCGCGATCGGCGAGGTGCTGTTTCAGCCCGATGAAGAAGGGCAGGTCTTCTTTGCGAACCCGTTTTTCGAACAAGGTCAGAATGAATTTCCCCCGGTCCGTTTCCAGGAAATAATTCGAGTTCTCGACACCTTCTGCAATGCCCTTGAAGCTCAGTGGTATGCCGAGCTCATAGTCCGCCAGGAAGGCGGCGAGCGCCGAATTGGAAACCTGCGTGTAGACAGCCATGCCCCGTGCTTAGCCTTTCGAGGCGGTCCTGTCTCGGCGCAAATTGCACCGCTGGTGACCGGGTCGCGCGGAGATCACGGTCTGGCCGAGGGGAGCGTCCGGATCAGGGCGCTACCTTGGGGAGGCGCGTGTCAGTCTTCCTATCTGACGTTCAGGCGGCGTCCGGCGTCCAGAGATCCCGCTTCATGGTCCGACCGAGCAAAAGAAAGTGAAGCGCGGCCCAGAGGAAGAAGGCGGATCCCAGCGTTACGGCCCACCGAATGCCAACACGGCGGGCGGGGGCACAATAATCGGCATACTGGGTTTCGGCTTCCTGTAGGGCCGTGCCCGAAAGGGCGCCGGCGGTGTTATCGGCCGTCGCCTTCAGCTTGGCGTCCACGGCATCGCATTCGGTCAGGCTGAGTGGGGCTTCGATCTGCGCGAGATGAATCCGCGACGCCGTGTCAGAGAAAATCCCCACCACGGGCGGACCAAAGACATAGCCAATGAAATTCACAACGAAGAGCAGCAGAGCCGCTGCGGTCGCCCGCATGCGGGGTTCGACCAGCTTCTGAGTCACTGCGAACATGGGCCCAAGATAGGTGTAACGCAGCAGGGCCGCGATCGCGAGGGCTGGAATGGCCAGCCAGATCGCCATGGCCCCGCTTGAAAAGCTGAGCGTATTATATCCCAGAACCGCGAAGGGGAAGGCGAGGGCCATGCCGAGGGCCGGCAGCCACGAGTCCGAATTTGGATGACGGGCCCGGATCCGGTCAGCCAGAAGTCCGGACCCAAAGGTCCCGATCCCAGCTGCGATTCCCAGAACGCCGCCATAGATCAGGGCCGCATTCATCAGTGTCAGTCCATGGGCCCTCATCCAGAAGGGGGCGACGAACTGGCCGATGCCATATCCCGCAAAGGACACAATCGCCCCGCCAAGGCTGACATGCCAGAAGCTGGGCTTGGAGGCGAGGACGCGGAAAGCCTCGAAGAGACCGGGCTTGTCCCGCGTCGCCGCGGCTTCAGCGCCACCCGGATCAGAGTACCCGCGTGGCGGGTCTTTCACGGTGAGCTTGAAAATGACGGCCCCAATCACGCCGGGCAGGCCCATCCAGATGAACGCATCGCGCCAGTTCATGTTGTCCTGGGTCGCAATCCAGGCACCACCCAGAGCGGCGAGCATGGATCCGATGGGGATACCGAGCGCGAAGATTCCCAGAGCGGAAGAGCGTTTCTCGGGTGGGAAATAATCTGAGATCAGCGAGTGGGATGGCGGTGAGCACCCGGCCTCGCCAATACCAACACCAATGCGCGCCGCCGCAAACTGCCACGTCGTCTGGGCAAGACCACACAAAGCTGTCATCCCACTCCAGGCGGCCATGGCTATGGCGATGATCCAGGTCCGGCTGCGCCGCTCGGCCAGCATGGCGAATGGGATGCCCAGCAGCGTGTACAGGATGGCAAAAGCCGGCCCGGACAGCATGCCCATCATGGTGTCTGAAAGGCCGAAGGTTTCCCGGATAGGTTCGCCAAGGACCCCAATCAGGGTCCGGTCAATGAAATTGAAGGTATAGACGACGATCAGAGCGAAAAGGACGTAAGCTCTGTAGGCGGACGAGCCGTAACCCACTGGGGTTCCCGGCGTCGCCACGCTGGTATCAGTTGCTGATCCGCTCATTTAGGCTGCCTCCAGCCGTCCGACGAAGTCCTGCTTCAGCGTCCTTGCGGACATCAGAAAGCATCCACCCGCAATCAGGAACCAGCACACGGTCAGTGAAATTGATTGCTTCAGGCCTGCCGAGCTGGCCTCGGCACAGACGGCCAGCTGCGCCGCCTCCAGACCGTCCTTGGCCTTACAGGCGGCCAGCGTCAGGCCTTCGGCACCGGACAGATGACTGGACATGAAGAAATCACTGAAGAAGCCAACAAAATAGGGCCCCACGCCATTCCCGATGATCGATACGACAATCAGAAGGATGGCAATGGCCGTGGCTCGGGAGCGGTTTGAGACCACACCCTGACCGATATTATATTGCGCGCCGAGATAGGCATAATGACAGGTCGCCGCGACGGACCAGAGGATGAAGACCATGACCAGGTCAGACGAAAAGAACGCGCCAATGTAAAAAGGTATGGCCAGAAACAGACCGACCGCCGGAAGCCAGGCGACCGCGGTGGGAGAGCGGGCCGACAGCTTCTCGGTCAGCCAGCCACCGAGGAAGGTGCCGAGGGCGGCCATGGCCGAGAGCGGCGCCCCGTAATTCACGGCCGCTTCACGTACGTCAATGCCATGTTCCCTTTGCAGGAAGGGGGCCTGAAAGCTGACAAGTCCATAGCCCACAAAGGCGACCAGAGAAGCCCCGATGGTCATCCACCAGAAGCTGGGTTTCTGGCTCAGTTCTCTGAGTGTGTCCTTCAGGCTGGCCTGTTCGACATGTTCTGCCCCCGGCGGATCTGAATAGCCCCGGGGCGGCTCTTTGACCGTGTAGTAGACCAGGGCGGCAATCAGGACGCCCGGGAGCCCCACCACAACAAAGGCAATGCGCCAGCCCTCGATATTGGCCCAGTCGAGACCGCCAAACATGAAACCGAGGCCAATCGCGGACAGCATAGCCCCAAAATCTTCGCCCTGCATGGCGGCAATGGGCCCCCCGAACAGATTGGCCAGAACGCTGCCGATGGTGACGCCCATGGAATAGATGCCCAGCGCGGTCGCTCGGCTCATCGGGCGATAATAATCACCGATGATGGAGTTGGCGGGCGGGGTACAGCCGGCCTCTCCAACGGCGACACCGATCCGGAAGAATAAGAGTGTCATGAAACCCGCGGCGAGACCGCACAGGGCTGTCATGACAGACCACAAAATGATGCAGAGGGTTATGATCCGGACCCGATTCGATTTGTCCGCCCACATGGCAATGGGCAGGCCCATGGCCGCATAGAACAAAGCGAAGGGCGGGCCATAAAGCAGCCCCCATTCGGCGTCTGAGAGGTTGAAGCTTTCGATGATGGGCTGTGCCACGACGGCGATCAGGGTCCGGTCCACGAAATTAAGGGTGTAAACCACCATGAGGACCAGAAGCACATAGCTCCTGTAGGGCTTTGTCCCAAAGCCGCCCTCATTGCGAGCGGGGGTCGCCGCTGTAGCAACGTCAGACATAAAATTTTCCTCCACACGGATGGTCTGCTACCATCTCTTTGGTAGCGACGGTAGTCGCCTCGCATCATCGCGCAAGCCCTGTAATTCAGAAATTTGAATCGCTTAACGGATAGCGACGGGGTTGATGATGGCCTGAACGGTTCCTTCGAGCCTGGGAACGCCCAGGGCGAAAAAGAACGCTCCTTCGCCATCGGCTGCCAGATGTTCGGTCACCATGTTTTCGAGGATATAAACACCGTTCTTAGCCAGCAGGGTCAGATGAACATCGAAAGGGCGGGTTTCATTTTCAAATGGGATCGCTTCCAGCGCCCAGGTGTCGGCGCCGACCGCGACGACACCGAGGTCGGACAAATATTGCGCCCCTTCAACACCGAGGCCCGGTGATAGCGGGGACAGCACGGTTTCGCCCTCGGTCGCTTTCATCTTGCCCGTATGGAAGATGACCACGTCGCCGGTTTCAATGGTCACCCCGGCCCGCTCGGCCGCGGCGTCGATTTCGGCTCTGTTGAAGGCGGTCCCATCCGGGACAGGATCGGAGAAGCTTCTGGTCATGTCGAGCAGGATACCGCGCGTGGCAATGGCGGGCAGCCGGTGGGTTCCGAATTGAGTCAGGCCGGATGTGGTAACAAAGTCACTCACAGGAACACCATTATAGTAGCGATGATTGATGCCCATGTGTCCCAGTCCATCGATCTGGCTGCCAATGCCGACAAAGGTGTCGACATAATCATCATTCCCCGTGGCCTGGTTGGCCCCGAGCGGGGTGCCAGACCCATCTGAGAGTTGAAGCACCATGACGTCATATTCGCGGGGACCGTAGGCCGGCGTGTCCCGCCCGGTGATCATACCCAGACTAAAGGTTTTGCCGGTCGTGATCAGCTCAGCGGCCGACGCTGTTTTCTCCGCGCTCAGATGGTTGACCGCGCCTAAGCGGTCCTCGGCTCCGAACTGCGACGGATACCAGTTTTCTTCTGCAAAGGCCGGTGCGGCCAGGCCGGCCAGCACGGCGGATGCCAACATTGTTCTGATCATGAACCTCTCCCTTTTGGAAGATAGATCATACGGTCTGCGCGGAGCTGTCCAGCCCCTACCTAAGGTTATATCAAACCGTCGGACTTGAAACTGAAGATCCCGTGGTGTCCGACGATGAGATGATCGTGGATCGCAATTTCAAAGGCCGACAGGGCATCAATCAGGGCCCGTGTCATGTCGATGTCGGACCGCGACGGGCTCGGGTCACCACTGGGGTGGTTGTGCACGAGGATCAGGGCAGATGCCGCGAGCTCGATGGCGCGCCGGGCGACCTCTCTGGGATAGACGGGGGCATGATCGACCGTTCCGTGGCCGAGGATCTCATCCGCGATCAGCTGGTTCTTGCGGTCGAGGAACAGGACGCGCAATTGCTCGCGGGTCTCATGTTGCAGCTCGGTCCGGACATAGGCGAGCAGAGCGCTCCAGCTCGAGATCAGCGGACGTCGGCGGATCGGTTCAAAGCTGGCCCGGGACAAAGCTTCGCGCAGGGCAAGAAAGTGGGTCGCTGTGTGACCGCCCAGGCCGTCAATCCGCAACAGCTCTTTGCAGTCTGCAGAAAGGATTGCCGAGAGAGACCCAAATCGCTTCAGCAGGTCCTTGGCGATGGGTTTGACGTCCCGACGGGGAATGATGGCAAACAGGAGAACTTCCAGGAGTTCGTGATCATCGAGCGCCTTGGGGCCGCGGTCGACCAGGCGACGGCGCAGCCGGTCCCGATGTCCCATCCAGTGCGGCTGGGGTGTGGCGGGCGCCATCGCCTAGCAACGATGTGGCGTATGCAGACCTTTTGGAGATGTCGTGAAAATCTCGACGCCGTCTGCGGTGACCCCCACCGAGTGCTCGAATTGGGCGGACAATTGCCGGTCACGTGTGACGGCGGTCCAGCCATCTTTGAGAATGGCCGCATCCTTGCGCCCCAGATTGAGCATGGGCTCAATCGTAAAGAACATGCCCTCGCGCAGAACCGGCCCTGTTCCGGCCCGAGCAGAATGGACCACATTCGGCTCGTCATGGAACATCCGTCCGAGCCCGTGTCCGCAAAAATCTTCGACCACGGACAAGCGGTTTTTCCGGGCCACTTCGGAGATGGCGCCGCCGATGTCGCCAAAAAAGGCCCCGGGCCGAACGGCATTTATGCCCGCCATCATCGCTTCATAGGTTAGGTCCATCAGGCGTTCAGCTTTGCGCTTGGGGCGACCGGCTGCGAACATTCGGGAGTGGTCACCATGCCAGCTATCCACGATGACAGTGACATCGATATTGGCAATGTCACCCTCCTTAAATACTCGGTCCCCGGGAATACCGTGACAGATGACATGGTTGAGGGAAATGCATGAGGCATGCCGATATCCGCGATAGCCGATCGTGGCGGACTGGGCCCCATGGTCGAGTACAAAGTGGCGGACGAGATCATCGATATGACCCGTTGTCACGCCGGGTTTGACTTCTTCAACAAGCATGTCGAGGCATTCTGCGACCAGACGACCGGCCCGCCGCATGCCCTCAAAATCCTCCGGTTTGTGGATTCGGATCTCCCCGGTTCGCATCGGCATCATCGTTTCTGTTTCGGTGGTCATGGGCCCGCGGTCTGACTGTCTGCTGTTCTGCCCATATAAGCAGGTTCAGGTCGACTTTACACCACCCTAAAGAGATTTGTCCCGGGGGTTGTGGGATGACCCTTGCGCGAGGGAGACTCGACAGTCAGCTCGGGCGCTTCGCCGGTTCGGAACCCGTTGTGATTGCATATGGTTGCGTGACCGGAGCGTTTGCGAGATGCAGGTGAGGGGAATAGGTGTAAGATGTATCTTCTGGTCTATGTGAGCACAGCGAGCGACGACCTCAAGGTGGAGGATGTGGGGCACATTTTGGATGTGTCCCAATCCAACAATTATGAGCGTTTCATAACGGGGTTTCTTGCCCACAATGGCCGGCATTTTATGCAGGCCATTGAGGGGGAAGAAGGTGAAGTGCGCGAATTGTACGATCAAATCCGGAGAGACCACCGTCATTCGGGCTTAGTCCAGATTGTTGGCGAGAACATCACCCAGAGGGCGTTTCCGAACTGGTCGATGAATTATTACCGCGTCGACGGACCTGCGGCGACGACGTCCATGGTTGTGCGACGTGATGATCCGGTCGACAGTCTTTTGCCGAAGGAGATGCCACGCGAGCTCATGCATCTGTTCACCCGGTTTCTGAGCATCCGCTAGGGACGGTCGGGGGAGCACGGGGAAAGTCCTTCGTGTCAAACTCAGAGCCCAGGATCGGTGGCGGTCACGCCAAGTAAAGGCTAGCATAGGCGATAACGGGTTCTGTCTTTTGGGATGGTCAGCCGGGTTCCTTATTTCGCCCACCTCTTGCTTTCACGGCGTCGTGGCAGAATTCGTTCGGTCCGACCAAGGCTTCCTGACGTTGCGAAAACATTCTGCTGATCTCGACAAGCGTGTGCTGCTCGCCTAATTCCGCTCCAAAGACATCTTAGTAGGAAGTTTCGGGGCCACAATGTTTGATAAAATTCTGATTGCCAACCGGGGTGAAATCGCAGTGCGGGTCATAAAGACCTGCCGTCGCCTCGGGATCAAGACCGTGGTCGTCTATTCCGATGCTGATGCGGGATCTATGGCGGTCGAGATGGCCGATGAGGCGATCCATATTGGAGGGGCGCCGGCATCAGAATCCTATCTGGTAATGGACAAAATCGTAGATGCCGTGAAGCAGACCGGGGCGCAGGCGGTTCACCCGGGCTTCGGTTTCCTGTCTGAGAACGCAGGCTTTGCGAAGCGGCTCGAACAGGAGAAGATCGTATTCATCGGTCCTAACGCGAAAGCCATTGAGGCGATGGGAGACAAGATCAGTTCCAAAAAGCTGGCGGCCGAAGCCGGTGTGTCGACCGTGCCGGGTCATATGGGGCTCATCTCTGATACCACCGAAGCGCTCGGGATCTCCAGGGAAATCGGCTATCCGGTGATGATCAAGGCGTCTGCCGGCGGGGGCGGCAAAGGGATCCGGATCGCCTATAATGATAAGGATGTTGAGGAAGGTTTTCCCGCTGTAAAGGCCGAGGCGCTGGCCTCTTTCGGCGATGACCGGATCTTTATCGAGAAGTTCATTCTCGAGCCTCGCCATGTCGAAATTCAGGTCATGGGCGACAAGCATGGTGGCTGTGTCTACCTGTTCGAACGCGAGTGCTCGATACAGAGGCGGAACCAGAAGGTGCTCGAGGAAGCCCCGTCGCCCCTTCTGGACGAAGCCACCCGTAAGAAAATGGGCGAGCAGGCGGTCGCGCTGGCGAAGGCGGTTGACTATGACAGCGCGGGAACAGTCGAATTCGTGGCATCTGGCAAGGATAAGAGCTTCTATTTCCTTGAAATGAACACACGACTCCAGGTGGAACACCCGGTGACCGAGATGATTACCGGTGTTGATCTTGTGGAGCAGATGATCCGTTCAGCGGCTGGGGAAAAACTGAACCTGTCTCAGACCGAGCTGAAGATAAATGGCTGGGCGATAGAGAGCCGAGTCTATGCCGAAGACCCCTATCGGAACTTTCTGCCCTCAATTGGACGTCTGAAGCGTTTCCATCCTCCTGCTGAGGGCGTTCTCGAAGGTGGAACAGTCCGTATCGACAGCGGGGTGCGGGAGGGTGATGAAATCTCCATGTTCTACGATCCGATGATCGCAAAGCTGGTCACACATGGTCCGACGCGGGATGCCGCGCTGGATACTCAGGCCAAAGCGCTGGATCGGTTTCAGATCTCGGGTATTCAGGACAATATCCCATTCTGCGCTGCCGTGATGGATGAACCCCGGTTCCGCTCGGGGGATATCACCACGGCTTACATCAAGGATGAGTTTCCAGAGGGCTTTAGCGGAACCTCCCCGACGACGGACCAGACCCTGATATTGATCGCGACAAGCGTCTATGTGCATGCCGTGTCGACACAGCGGGCGGCTCAGATCACCGGGCGACTCGCTCCGGTGAGCAGATTGCGCCAGGACTGGGTCGTGATCCTCGGCGAGACTTACCATCCTGTTTCCGTCACTTTGGGTGAGAGCGAGGCGACGCTGGTCATCGATGGCACCTCGCACACCGTCGTGACAGATTGGCGGCCGGGACACCATCTTGTCGAAGGTGTTCTCGACGGCCAGCCCTTTGCGGTCAAATTCGAGGACCGGACTGAGGGCTATATGGTGCAACACCGGGGCGTTCGCTTGCGGAGCCTGGTCTGCCGGCCGGATATTGCCGACATGCATCGGCGTTTGCCCGAAAAGGAAAAGCCTGACCTCTCAAAGATGATTATTTCGCCAATGCCCGGGCTTGTTGTGTCGGTCGATGTAGAGACCGGTCAGGAGGTGCAGGAAGGCGAGGCCGTCTGCATCGTCGAAGCTATGAAAATGCAGAACATAATCCGCGCCGAAACAACCGGCACCGTTAAAGCTATCAACGTTGCGGCAGGTGACAGCGTTGCGGCCGATGAGGTCATGGTCGAGTTCGATTAGTATCAGCCGCTCTGGAGGGGCTCGAAGATGAGGTCTTTATTGTTCAGCCCTGCTGGCCGCTTGCCCCGGCATCGCTTCTGGCAGGCGCTGGTCGTTTTGACCGTTGCGAGTACGCTTGTGGTGGCCGGTCAGGTTCTTTTGACCAGCGGGTTCGGCTTGCTTGGCTATGCGCTGGTTTATCCTTATATCTGTGTCTACGGGAAACGCCTGCATGATACCGGTCGATCGGCCTGGTGGGTGGTTGGAGTCCTCTTCGCGACCCTGACCGTGCAATTTGTGGTCACGCTTTTTCTCGAGCCCGTCTTCCGATCCGATGAAATTGATGCGGTGCGCAATTTGGTATCCGAACGATTTCAGGCCGGAGACCTTGCGGGCTTTATGCAGCAAGGCGAGCGGCTGAACGCGCTGCTGCTGCCATTGAACCTGATCAATACCATTCTGGGCAATCTCGTCGTGGGGTTTTTTGTGGGTCGGCTTGCCGCGGACCCCTATGACAATAACTATGGGCCGAAGCCGTAGAGTCGGGCTGGGGCGAAGGCGATAAAATTATCGAGAAACAAGAAGAAAATATCGTTTGTAAATAAGGATTGGGGTGTGCTAATGGGTGGGGCAGCCTTGGAAAGCTTCCGTCATTATGTCTGAAATCTCCGCAGAAACATCTCCCCTTGATCCCGCCCGTCCCTGGATCACCGACCCCGAGGATGTACCGGGGCGGATGAGTTGGTTTTCGACATTGTTCAACGTGATGGGAGAGTCCTCCAAGTTACACTTCACCCGAGCCTGGACACTGCTCTTCATGTTGCAGTTCCTGTTTGTGTTTGGCGGCGGGTTGATCCTGTCCATTTTGACCCTCACCGGCGTCGAGACGGCTGGGTTGTCCGTCGGGAATCGTTACGCCGCTGCTCTGGTGTTCGTGGTGACCACGCTGATGTCCTTCGTGATTCACACCCGGCGTCTGGCTCATGCGAGGAGATCTTCTCTCTGGGCGGTCTTGATTCTGCTGCCGCTGTTTCTCGCGGGCTTCGTCACCTTGGGGAACATTCAGAAGAGTGCGGCCCAGTACGACACCATGTACCAGAAGCGCACTGAATTCCTCGCTGACCCCGGAGCCTATCGTGAAGCCGCCCTCTCCGAACGTCGGGCGGCACAGCGGGCCCGGGCCGCGCAAACGGAAGGGAACGCGGGCCGGCAGGCGCGTCGTGGCAGACGGGGCGGAGAGGACTGGCGGGGGCGCCAGCCTTACAACGCTGAAAATGCGTTGCCGAGTCAGGAGGCCTTTATCCTGAGACCGCATATCGGGCAGTTTCTGAACTTGATCATGGTCTTGAGTGCCTTTCTGGTTCCATGGAGCCTCATCATTGTGGCCCGGGCAAAACCGCGGCGGCCGAGGGCCGCGATGACGGCTTAGACCGCACTTGAATAAGGTGCTCGTCCGGCGATGGTCCTGCACTGGAAAACGGTTTCGAAGGCGGCTCTCAATGCACCATCGGCCTCCTCCATTCCTACGGGGTATCCAAGATCAACAAGACTGGTGACCCCGTATCTGGGGTCGGCGATGCCGCAGGGCGTAATCCCGGTGAAATGATCGAGATCAGGGTCCACATTCAGGCTGACACCGTGAAAGCTCACCCAGCGTTTTAGACGGATGCCAATGGCCGCAATCTTGTCCTCTCGCAAGGTCCCCCCGGGCTTGGTGCGATCGACCCAGACACCAACCCGACCCTCACGCGGTCCGGCATCGATGTTAAAGTGGGACAGGCTGGATATGATCCAGTCTTCAAGCTTGGTCACAAATTGGCGAACATCCCGGCCCATCGCGGCGACGTCGAGCATTACATAAGCCACCCGCTGGCCGGGACCGTGATAGGTGTATTGGCCGCCACGACCGGCATTGAAGACGGGGAACCGATCGTGACGAATGAGGTCAGCCGGCTTGGCACTGGTCCCGGCGGTATAAAGAGGCGGGTGTTCCAGCAGCCAGACCAGCTCGGGCGCGCCCTCTTCCCTGATCGCTCGGGCCCGGGCCTCCATCAGGGCTATGGCGGCTTCATAGGGCACCGGTGCCGGGCTGATGGCCCATTCGACGGGAAGGTGTTCGGACATTCCATTGCATATAAGGAGGACTTTTTGCTTCACAATCCGCAGAGTCGCCAGTATACGGCCCTGACCTCGGCGTGCGGCCGTGGCGGAACTGGTAGACGCGCAGCGTTGAGGTCGCTGTGGGGCAACCCGTGGAGGTTCGAGTCCTCTCGGCCGCACCAAACCCCACCATACCGAATTCCTCTCCGGCGTGGGAAATGCGGGCGTCGGCAGGCGTTTTATTTTCCTGCTGGTTGAGGTCGATCAGGACATGGCCAAAAAGAATTGATGCGACGCTTGACCCGCTGGAGGCGACACAGGCAATGTGTACCATGGCCGGACCCTCAAAATCTTCTCAATCTATCTCTTCGCAGGGGCCACCGCGTGTCTGTGTTGTGGGTGCCGGTCCGTCCGGTTTAACCACGACCAAAACGTTGATTGAGGCCGGAGTAACTGTGGATTGTTTCGAGATGTCTCCATCTGTCGGGGGACACTGGTTGCTCGGCAATCCCAACGGACGCTCTTCCGCTTATCGATCACTTCGAACGAATACCACGAAACGGATGAGTCGCTTCAGCGATTTTGATATGCCGGACTCCTGGCCCGAATTTCCCGATTGTGATCAGGTTCTCGAATGGCTCAATGCCTATGTCGATCATTTTGGCTTTCGGCCCTCGATCCGAACTCTAACCGAGGTTGTTCAGGCTCGGCCGCGTAATGGCGGTGGCTGGCACCTCACTCTGCGCGGCCCCAGTGCAGAATATACAGCTGATTATGACGCGCTGATTGCGGCTAGTGGAAGTTACTGGGACCCCCAAATGCCTGACTGGCCCGGAAGCTTTTCAGGGGATCTGTTTCATGCGCAGTCCTATTTGGATCCGCGGACGCCTGTTGATTTGAGGAAAAAGCGCGTCGTCATCGTGGGTATCGGAAATACTGGGTGTGAACTGGCTTGTGAAATCGCAAAGGCCGGGGCTGATCAGGTCTACCTGTCAGCGCGAAGCGGGACATGGGTTCTGCCCAAGACCATTGATGGCGTCCCGGCCGCTGAAGGCGTCCCCTTGACCCACCCAAGCGATGAGGTGCCCAAGGAGCTTGCCCGTCTGGCCGAGGAAGATCGGGAGACCCTGTTGGCGCAGCGGGCGAGCGAGGTGATCAAGCAGGCTCACACCGAGCGCATGGCGCAATTTGAAAGGCTGGGTTTCCCGCCGGCTCCAGATCACCCTCTGATCAAGCGACCAACGATTTGTCAGGATATCCTGCCTTGCCTCGAGGCCGGCGATGTTTGTGCCAAACCAGAGATCACACGTCTCGAGGGAAAACAGGTCATCTTCGCAGAGAGTGACCGGGTTGAGGCGGATGTGATCATCTGCGCAACGGGCTACAGGTTGAGTTATCCTTATCTCTCAAGGGATCTGGCTGATACCCGGAGCAATGACCTGACCTTGTTTTGCGGAATTGTGCCCCCCGACCGGACGGACTTGTTTTTTGTCGGTGTGAGCCGTCCGACCGGTGCGTTCTGGCCGATTGCAGAGGCTCAGGCCAACTTTATTGCGGCGCTCCTGACGCACCGGTACAGCTTGCCAGAGGCCGGGGAGGTCCGCCGGCGGGC
>CAJXMY010000020.1 GCA_913056435.1 uncultured Hyphomonadaceae bacterium
CACGAGATCCTCCCCGACGAGGACTTCCTCCTGCGGCCGCGCATGAGCCGCATCTTCTACGACGGCAAGTTCTTCGACTACCCGCTCAAGGCGTTCAACGCCCTGCGCAATCTCGGCATCATCGAGGCCTTCCAGCAATTTCGAAATGGCCGTTTCGGTGCCCCGTGCGAGGCGAAGGGCTTCAACCCGCATGTGGGTCAGCAAGTCAGCATAGGTCCCGCCCTGGTCCCAGGGGGTCTCGGTCAGGGCACTGGTGGTGGCACGCTCCACCTCCATGCCGTCCCGGTCGCAGATCAGCAGTTCTACAGGGTTTTCCGACAGGGTGACCGTGTAGCCCTCTGTCGTGTAGGTTGGGACCGCCGGGGGGCGTTCCTCCCACGCCAGAGACGCGCTGGCAGTCATCTCTGCGAGGCGGTCTATGAGTTTCTTGGTTGAAGGATGCAACATGCTGCAGGTCACCTTGGTCAGACACTGTGATCTCTTACTCTTCCCGGCGGCCAATTTCAAAGGCTGTGGCCTCAGTTTCTGCAGAAAGTCGTTCCCGCGATTTGATCTGGGTCATTCATCGCCTGCTTTATGGCCATGAGGCCGAAAGCGGCGGTTTCCGCGACGTTCTTCCAGTTGACGTTAACGTTACCCCTAGCGCTGGGATGCTCGCCTCGATAGAGTGACGCCCGAAACACACAACAGACAAGAATATTGGGAGTTTTTCATGCGCGAAGCAGTCATCGTTTCAACCGCCCGGACGGGCCTTGCCAAAGCCGGTCGGGGATCCCTGAACGATACGCATGGGATCACCATGGCTGGTCATGTGATCAAGGGCGCGCTGGAGCGCGCAGGGGTTGAGCCTGAAGCCGTCGAGGACGTTTATCTGGGCTCGGCTCAGCCGGAAGGGGCGACAGGACACAATGTAGCCCGCAATGCCGCCCTCTGGGCTGGTTGTCCGTCCACGACGTCCGGCGCGACAATAAACCGGTTCTGCTCTTCCGGGCTGCAGGCCATTGCCTGCGCCGCACAGAACGTCGTCCAGGAGGGTGCGCCCGTTGCCATTGGTGGCGGCGTGGAAAGCCTCTCTCTGGTGTCGCGTTCCGGCCACATGAACACCCATCGCTACACCGAGGACCAGTTGATGGCCAAATGGCCAGCCATCTGGATGACCATGATTGAGACGGCTGAAATCGTAGCCGACCGTTATGGCGTCACCAGGGAAGCTCAGGACCAGTATTCTGCCGAGAGCCAGAAGCGCACCGCCGCGTTCCAAGCCTCCGGGGCCATGGCCGAGGAAATCGTCCCGCTCAAGACCCGGATGAAGCTGTTCAATAAGGAAACCGGCGAAGAGTCCTATCAGGATGTGGTCTGCGACAAGGATGAATG
Source organism: uncultured Hyphomonadaceae bacterium (assembly GCA_913056435.1). Taxonomy (GTDB): domain Bacteria; phylum Pseudomonadota; class Alphaproteobacteria; order Caulobacterales; family Hyphomonadaceae; genus Henriciella. The sequence goes on from CAJXMY010000020.1 coordinate 1,375, forward strand.
CAATCGTCCCGGAACCACCTATGAAACACTGGCCGGCCTGAAGCCGGTCTTCTCCGGCGGTATGGTGATCAAGGAGGGACAGCACATCACGGCGGGCAATGCGTCCCAGCTGTCTGATGGCGCCGCGGCGGTGGTTGTGATGGAAGCGCAGGAAGCTGCGCGCCGGAACATTGAGCCGCTGGGCCGCTTCATGGGCTTCAATGTTGCCGGTTGCGACCCGGACGAGATGGGCATTGGGCCGGTCTTTGCTGTTCCACGTTTGCTGGAGCGTCACGGCCTCAAGGTCGATGACATCGACCTCTGGGAGCTGAATGAGGCGTTCGCTTCCCAGTGCCTGTACAGCCGTGACCGGCTCGGTATCGACCCTGAGAAGTACAATGTGAATGGTGGATCCATCTCCATTGGACACCCCTTCGGTATGACCGGCGCCCGGTGTACCGGATCTCTCCTTCTGGAGGGACGCCGCCGGAAAGCCAAATACGGTGTGGTCACCATGTGCATTGGTGGCGGCATGGGGGCCGCAGGTCTTTTCGAGATCTTCAGCTAATTCCATCATCAACCGATGTGACGTGGAAACCCCGGCCATCGCGCCGGGGTTTTCTATGCAGCGTTGGCGGCTTGTTGCGCCTTGATCTTGCGGCTGGGGCGAAGGTTGCAGCAAACGCAGTTTCGACCGTCCCGCTTGGCCTGATAGAGAGCTTTATCAGCATCGATCAGAGCGCCCTCAAAGGCATCGGATGCCGTCAGTTTGGTAAAACCAAAACTGGCCGTGACCTGAGCCGACTGTCCATTGAAATGGATCATCGTGGTTGCAATGCGCTGCCGAATACGTTCCGCCACCTGCAGCGCCTGATCTGATGTGACCGCGTTCAGGAGGATGATGAATTCCTCGCCGCCCCAGCGACCGATGCGGTCAAAAGGGCCTCTCAGTTCGTCATAGGTGATGGTGGCGATGGTTTTCAGGACCTCGTCGCCAAAGCTGTGCCCGAACGTGTCATTGACCTTCTTGAACATATCAATGTCGATCAGGATCAGGCTGGATTCATATCCGGACCTCTGCATACGCTGAATTTCTTCCTTTGCCGCATGGGTGAAGAAACGCCGGTTGAGAAGCCCGGTCAGGAGGTCCGTGGAGGCCAGTTCTTCCAGGACTTTTTTATGGTGGATCTGGCGAACCTGTTCCTGAGACGCGATGATCGCCATCGGGACCCCCACACAGGCCGAGATGTACAGCCCGGTCATGAGATGTCGCTGGGGGTGATAGGGCAGGCCCAGATGATACATGATCAGGGCAAAGATGAAGGACAGGCTGAGCGCGGTGGCAAGCACCATGAGAAAAAAGACACCGGATTCCGCCAGAAGTCTCGATTTCTTGTCCGGGGAACTGAGCGTGAGGTCATCCATAGGCAAGAGGTCTAATCCGAATTGCTTCAGGAAGACCTTCTGTCCAGGGTGAAAACACCACTGCGCGTTTACCTTGCCTTAGCAAACAGTCGCCGCGGCCGCGTCTGGCGGGGTCAGGTGCGGATTTTCAGGTCACCTGCTTGTCCGACCGTGGCGAGTGCAAAAGCGTATTCCAGAGCGGTTTCTTTCAAGCCTTCGAACCGCCCCGAGGCGCCGCCATGCCCGGCATCCATATTCATCCTCAGGAAGTAGGGGCCTGCATCAGGAGCCTCATGACGCAGACGGGCGATCCATTTTGACGGCTCCCAATACGTCACTCTGGGATCCGAGAGACCGCCTGTGATCAGCATCGGCGGATAGGCCTGAGGCCGGACCTGATCATAAGGCGAATAAGCCTCGATGGTGTCATAATCCTCTGCGCTCAGTTGCGGATTGCCCCATTCCGGCCACTCCGGTGGGGTGAGGGGCAGGCTGTCATCGGACATGGTGTTGAGGACGTCGACAAATGGCACAGCGGCGATGATCCCGGCAAACAGGTCTGGCGCATCGTTGGCGACAGCCCCCATCAAAAGGCCGCCTGCGGACCCGCCCATGCCGACGATCTGCCCCGCGGAACTGTACCCCTCCGCGATCAGGAACCGGGCGGCATCCACATAGTCATTGAACGTGTTCGTTTTCTTGGTGAGTTTGCCGTCAAGATACCACTGATACCCTTTCGCCATGGATCCCCGAGGATGAGCGATGGCATAGATCATGCCCCGGTCCACAAGGGAGAGGGGGGTCACCCGGAAGCTGGCCGGGATGGTCAGCCCGTAAGATCCGTAACCGTAGAGCAGAAGCGGGGCGCCCCCGTCGAGGCGGGTATCCCTGTGCCGCAGAATCGTGACGGGGACCCGGTTGCCATCCCGTGCCGGTGCCATGAGCCGGTCGACCCTGTAATCCTCTGGATCATGACCGCTGGGAACATCCTGCGTCTTGCGCAAGGTCCGCTGGTTTGTGGTCAGGCCATAATCGAAGATCTGCTGGGGCGTTGCCGGAGAGGAATAGTGGATCCGGAACAGCGTGGTGTCGTATTCATAGCCGGTCGACATGCCCAGATCATAGGCGGCCTCGTCGAACTTGATTTCGGTCTCCTGACCATCATGCCACTGCCGGATGACCAGTCGGGGCAGGCCGTCAGTTCGCTCGAGGCGGATCAGGTGATCCCGAAGGGCCGCCACATCCAGAATCAGGCTGCCCGGCCTGTGGGGGACAAGGTCCTGCCAGGTGCTGATCCCCGGATCCGACACCGGAGCGGTGACCAGCTTGAAATCCAGACTGTTGTCCCGGTTTGTCAGAATGACAAAACGGTCGCCCCAGTGCTCGACGGAATATTCGATGCCGGGTTCTCGTTCGGCTATGAGCCGCGGCTGTGGACGGGACTCAGAGGCCTCGAAAAACCAGTACTCGGTCGTCGTATGGTTGCTCGCTCGCAGAAAGACGAACTGGCCGGACTGGCTGATATCGACGCCCAGGAAAAAGCCGGGATCGGGCTCCCGGTACAGTTCGGTAGACTGCCCGCTGCCCAGAACGTACATGTGGAGGGCCGCGGGCCTCGCTTCCTTGTTGCGTTCAATCCAGAAGATCCGGTCTGACGCCGCCCCCCAGACGAAATCCCCATAGGTGCGTTCAATTCTGTCTGGCAGGAGCTGGCCGGTCTCAAGATCCTTGAAGGCGATATCGTAGAACTCGCTGCCTTGTTCATCCACCGCAAAAGCGAGGAGTTTGTGATTGGGGGCGTGACTGACCTCGCTGAAGCTGAAATAGGCTTTGCCACGGCCGAGTTCATCTCCATCAAGCAGGATCTCCTCCTCAGCGTCCGGATCATAGATCCCCTGGGCGGGTTTGCGCGCGTAAATGGGATACTCGCCTCCTGTTCGGTAGCGGGTCAGGTAGGCATAAGGGCCGTCGACGGAGGCCAGCGAGCTGTCATCTTCCTTTATCCGTCCCCGCATTTCTGAGAAGAGGGTGGCCTGCAGGGCCTCTGTGGGGTCTTCCAGACGCACCCGCGTATAAGCGTTTTCAGCTTCCAGATAGTCGCGAATATCCTGGCGCAGAACGCTGGGATCCTGCATCACCGTTTGCCAGTTTTCATCCTTCATCCAGTGGTAGGGGTCGACGCGCGTGCGCCCGACCTGGTCAAGGGTGACCGGATGGCGGGCGGCTTTGGGCGGATGGTCTTGCGAAGGCGTGGAGGGCATGAGGGGTTCCATAGGGACGATCGTCAGGCTGACGGGGGAAGGGAGGCTGTCGAGAGAAACGCAGTGTGCGAGTGGCGGACTGCGTCCGGGTCTTCTTTGCCCCCCTCATGGGGGACGTCGTCTCAGGCGCGGACCGCCCGGGCGCGGCTATTTGGTTCCGGCGGCTTTAAATTTCAGGACAACACCATTGATACACCAGCGCTCACCTGTCGGTGGCGGGCCATCCTTGAACACATGCCCCATGTGCAGACCGCATTTCGCGCAATGACATTCCCGTCGGGGGTAAATCAGTTTGAAGTCGGTCTTGGTTTCGATAGCGCTCGCCCGGACCGGCTGCCAGAAGCTCGGCCACCCGGTGCCGCTGTCAAATTTGTGCTCAGATGACCAGAGTTCGGTATCGCAACCAACGCAGTGATAGGATCCATCGCGTTTCTCATCATTGTGGTTGCCCGGTGAAAAGGCACGCTCTGTCCCGTCGCGAACGCCCACCTGAAATTGCTCCGGGGTCAGCAGATCCCGCCACTCCTGATCGCTTCTCTGGATACGCTGGAGATTGGGTGCGGGCTTGGGCGGCAGCATTGGCGGAACCTCTCGATCGGGAATATCTGGACAGGGTCGGCCGTGGGCCGTCCGACCCTGTCCATGTAAGATGCAAGTGCCTAATTGCCAGACAGGCTCAACTGTCCGGCCATCCATGCGGCCCGGCAATCTGTGGCGTCAGCGAACCGGTCTTCATCCAACAGGGGCGTCGAGGTCATGCCGGGTCCTTCAAAGCGGGGATCGTCGCATTCGCCATCATTGGCCCAGGTGCTGGTGTCAGTGCCGAAATCGGGCATCAACGCTCCGCCAAGATTGGCGGAGGGCAGCGGGCGGGTCGCCCGGCAGCCCTCGACCGCGTTATTGCTGAACAGGCAAATGAGGCTGCCGATGGGGGCGCCCTGATCGTCCTCTTCTCTCAGCGTGACCTGGCCCGCCTCCCAGGCGGCCTGACAGTCCGTGGCGTCGGCCATCCGATCGGAGCTGAGCAGCCGGGTCAGGGTCATGCCCGGGCCTTCAAACCGGGGATCATCGCATTCGCCATCATTGGCAAAGGGGCTGCTGTCATCGCCAAAGTCCGGCGGTGTATCTGCAGCCGCCGGCAGGAAGAACAAGGCAGACGCCGCAATCAGAGATAGTAGGTTTTTCATAGATCAGCTCCCGGTCCCAGTTTGACCAACAGTAGGGGCGATCGAAGCAGGAAACAAGATCCTTCCCGCCCCGTGGGCGGGGGGAAGGATCTTGCTCAAAGGGGCTGCGGGTGAGGCTAGGCGTACAGAACGGTGATGGTCTCGGCCACGCAGGCAGGGCGTTCCTGACCTTCAATCTCGATGACGCATTGTGAAATCAATTGCTTGCCGCCAGCTTTCTCGTTCACTTCCTTCAGGGTCTGACGCATGCGCAGGCGAGACCCCACCGGCACCATATTGGTAAACCGAACAGAGTTGCAGCCATAATTGATTCCACGGGATGTCCCGGTGACCCGCATGACTTCCGGCCCGAGCATGGGCAGCAGTGACAATGTCAGATAGCCATGGACGATGGGTGAGCCCAGCGCGGCGGTTGCACGCTCGACATCGATATGGATCCACTGGTGATCGCCCGTTGCGTCGGCAAACATGTTGACGCGGTCTTGGTCGATGGTGTGCCAGTCGGAGACGCCGATCTCCTTGCCGGCCATGGTTTCGAGATCATCAAAGGCGATGACGGTAGGTTCTGCCATAATGGGTCCTTTCAATAGGCGTGAGTGAGTGTGTCGGCGGGGTCAGACAATTCGGCTGTCCTGTTTTCCCCAATAGCGGTCGCGGACAAGGCGTTTGTAAAGTTTTCCGGTTGGGTGCCGTGGAAGCGCCGGGTCAAAATCAACGCTTTTGGGGCATTTGATTTTTGCGAGCTGACCGCGGCAGAAAGCCAGCAATTCCTCTGCAAGGGCCTCGTCGCCTGCCAGCCCGTCGATGGGCTGGACAACCGCCTTGACCGCCTCGCCAAATTCCTCGTCGGGGACCCCGATCACTGCGACATCCGCCACTGCGGGGTGCGTGATCAGAACATTCTCGGCCTCCTGCGGGTAAATATTGACCCCGCCGGAGATGATCATGAATGCCTTGCGGTCCGTCAGGTAGAGAAAGCCGTCCTGATCGATGCGCCCAATGTCACCAAGTGACGACCAGTCTTCATGTTTCGGGTTGAGGGCGCCTTTCGTTTTCTCGATGTCGTTGTGATAGTTCGGTGCCGGCGTGCCGCCAAAATAGATCTGGCCCTCGTCGCCCGGCGCAACCTCATCCCCGTCTTCATCGCAGATGTGCAGCTCCCCCCAAATCGGAAAACCAACCGTTCCCTTGTGGTTCAGCCATTGCTCTGACGTCGCCCAGGTCATGCCGTTTCCTTCAGAACCGGCATAATATTCCTCAATCACCGGTCCCCACCAGCTGATCATTTGTTCCTTGACGGGGATCGGGCAGGGCGCCGCCGCGTGAACGGCTGCGACCAGACTGGACATGTCGTAACGCTGGCGGACCTCGGCTGGCAATTTCAGCATCTTCACGAACATGGTTGGAACCAGCTGGGTGTGGGTGACCTTATGGGTCTCGACCAGTTGGAGGAACCGTTCCGGATCAAACTTTTCCATAATGATCAGGGTGTTTCCAAACCGCGTCATCGTCATGCACCAGCGCAGAGGCGCGGCATGGTAAAGCGGAGCCGGGGACAGGTAGATGCCATCGGGCTGGATCCGGAACAGGGCCTGGGCGATCTGTATCAGGGCATTGCTGCTGTCTATGGCCGGATCCTCGGGCAGCGGAGGCCGGATCCCTTTGGGGCGTCCGGTTGTCCCAGAGGAATAGAGCATATCCGTTCCCGCCCGCTCGTCGGCGATGGGCGAGGTCGGGAAGGTGGCCTGCACGGTCTCCATGGGGTCAAAACCCGCAATGGGGCCGTCAATCGACCAATAGGCTTGGCAGTCCGTGATCTCTTTGACCTGACCGGCCACATCGGCAAGCCCGGCCGAGGCAATCAGGAGCCGGGCTCCGGAGTCCTCAATGATGTACTGGACCTCCGGTGGGGTAAGTCGGGAGGAGATACAGACAAAATACAGGCCAGATCTTTGCGCGGCCCAGGCGATTTCAAAATAGCGGGCGGAATTTTCGGCGAAGATAGCAAATGTATCGCCGTGGTTGAGGCCCAACGCCCGAAGCGCATGGGCGATCTGGTTGGCCCGGTTTTCAAGTTCACCGAAAGTGACCGTCTCCCCGCTATTGGCCATGATAAAGGCGGCGCGCGAAGGATGGCTGACCGCGATATGTCTTGGGTGCACGAGTTTCTCCTCCTCAGGTCAGGGTTCTGTGACCCTGTTTGACCAAACAGTAGCGACGGGTGGCCCTGCCTGTCCATCGCTGACTTAGGGAGAGGTTCGACGCGTCTCTGCCTGCCAGGCGGCTTTCAGGTCTTCGCTTCGCTCATGGTGACCATCTGCGGACCAGCCCGGGGCATTGATGATGCGTCTGAACCAGATGACCGGGCGCCAGCCATCCCTGCGGCAATCGTTCAGCAGGCTGGCCAGTTCGTGAAAGGCGAGCACGAGGGGGTTGTAGCTGTGAACGGGTTTCACAATCCCGTATCTGGGCGGCTCGTCCTGTTGCTCGGCAACGAAGGTCCCGAAACTTCGGTCCCAGATAATGAAAACGCCCGCATAATTGGCATCCAGATAGACCGGATTGGTCGCGTGGTGAACGCGGTGATGACTGGGCGTGTTGAATATGGCTTCGAACCAGTCGGGCATGCGGTGGATTGCTTCTGTATGGATCCAGAACTGATAGATCAGGTTCAGGCCGGCTGCGAAGAAGATGAAAGTGGGGTGAAATCCCAGCAGAACGAGGGGCCAGCCCAGAAGGATCAGGCCTGTCAGCGGCCCGAACCACGGTTGGCGAAGGGCGGTCGAGAGATTGTAATGTGTGCTGGAGTGATGGGTCACGTGTTCCATCCAGAACCACCGGATTCGGTGTGCGCAGCGATGTTTCCAGTAATAGACAAAATCATAAAGGATAAAAAGGAGGGCAAAGCTCCAGATCGTCACCGGAATGTCGACCAGGCGGTAGGGCCAGACCGCCATCATCATGGCCAGAGCGATGGACGCGGTGAGAGCATTGACCCCGACATTCCCAAGTCCCATGGCCATGCTCGAGATGGCGTCCCTGGTGTCGTAGCGCCCGATCGCTCGATCGCTGCGAACCGCCCACCATTCAAGCGCGACCGCGAGGGTGAAAAAGGGCGCCATGAGCGTGGTCACAGGTGGGAATTCGATCATGTTCTGTGCATGTCAGATCCACCCAAAAAAAGGAAGAGGGCGACGTTGGGGCATGCCGTCGCGGTGCTTGACGTGGCCGCCGGAGCTGGCATCTGATGCAGCCACGATACAGATGGAGGCCCCTATGACAGAGCTTGGACAGTTCGAACAAATCAAACTGGAACTTGATGACGGTATTGCAGTTTTAACACTGAACCGCCCGGACAAGATGAATGCCTTTACCGGGCGCATGATGTACGAACTGATTGCGGCTTTTGATCTTACGGATGCGAATGACGATGTGCGGGCGGTGATCGTCACCGGCAGCGGCGATCGGGCGTTCTGCGCCGGAGCAGATCTGTCTGAAGGGGCCAAGACTTTTGACTATGAGGCCCGTTCGGGCGAGGCCGACAGGTCATCCGAGGAAGACCTTCAGCGTGACGGGGGTGGACGGGTCACGCTGCGCATTTTCGACAGTCTGAAACCGGTCATCGGAGCGATTAACGGGGCGGCGGTCGGAATCGGCGTTACCATGCAGCTGCCCATGGACATTCGCCTCGCGGCGGATACGGCCCGTTTCGGGTTTGTGTTTAATCGCCGGGGGATCAACCCAGAGGCGGCCTCTTCCTGGTTTTTGCCACGCCTTGTCGGCATTCAGCAGGCGCTGGACTGGTGTTATTCCGGGCGGGTCTTTCCCGCAGAGGAGGCGCTTCGCGGCGGCCTCGTCCATGCTGTCCACCCGCAGGCGGAGCTGCTGGATGCTGCCAAGGCCATGGCCCGTGAAATTGCAGACAATACGGCTGCGGTGTCCACGACACTGACGCGGCAAATGATGTGGCGCATGATGGGCGCGAGCCATCCCATGGAGGCCCATATCGTCGACTCCGCGGCGATTTACAGCCGGGGGCAGACCGAAGATGCCCGTGAAGGCGTGATGAGCTTTTTGGAGAAGCGCAAGCCAGTTTACCCCGTCAAGGTGTCTGATGGGTTGCCCGGCTTCTTCCCATGGTGGGATGATCCGGAGTTCAAATGGATAGGCAAATAGGCACGATCAGGCCAGCGCAGCATCCACAAGAAGAAAGGCCGCCAGTCTGGCGCTGGCGTTCTTTTGGGTTGAGTGGGTGTTTTCAAGCGCGTTCAGGGCGTCGGTCTGTTCGTGAGCGACGAAGTCGCGGGCCAGCATCATAAGGGTGCCATCATTGCGCAGGCGCTTTCGGACCCGGTCTACCTGGCGCCCAACGGACTGGTTGATTGCAGAACGGCGCGGTTTGTCGCCCTTGCGAGACGCCAGAGCCGCTTTCTTCTTTTCACGCGGGCGGAAGATGTCCGGCAGCCGGATTCCGGAATCCATAAGCTGATTGACGAGCGCGAGCGCGGTTTCCTCGCGCGACATGGGGGCATGCTCCTGACGCTCCATATCCGCGATGATGTCGCTCAGAGAATTCGCCGGGGCTGAAGGCTCCGCCGGCTCGGAAAAGTCTGCATCAATGATGGTCGCCGCGCCCTCCGAGCTCTCGGTATCAATGTCGGAGGCCATATTATCCGTCAGGTCGAAAGTGTCCGGTGTGTCGTCAAAGGTTGCGGCCAAGCGATCCGCGGTGCGCTCGAAAAGGTCTTCCTCCACGGCTCTTGAAGGCGGCGCCTGAACGACCGCGGCTTCGGCCTGATCGCCCTGAACCGGACCGGTTTCACTCGATGTCGGTCTGGGCGCATCGAAAATATCGTTATCCAGGGGTGTGGGCCGTGCCTCCGGTTCGGGGGCATGGGTCTCAGGGGCGGGACCGGAGACGGGGCCGGCCTCTTTGTTTTGGGGGGGAGCTGTGGTCCCTGAAACCCGGACCGCCTGAAGCACGGCGGATGTTTCCTGACCGGCCGATTTGAGCTGGGCGAGCGATGTTGCAGCCGCTTCAGAGGCCTCAAGGGTTCTCTGCTGAATCTCGGCGCTGGCCTGGCGGGCGGTGTCGATGGCGGTTTTCACCGCCTCCACCAGGCGGTCCCCCATGGTGGAGGCGGCGGCCACGGCGTGTTCGCTGCTGCGGGAGGCGGCTTCGATGATCTTCCCCGACTGGACGAGTTTTTCGTCGATCTGGGCGAGGGCGAACAGAAGGGTTTCGTTCCGCTGGACGGCCTCGTTGGACAGGGTCTCCAGATCACCAACCCGGCCGGCCAGGGCCTGGCCGGATGCGTTCATCGCAGAGAGCTGTTCATCCAGAACGGTCCCTGAGCGACTGATGTCCTCGACGGCAGCGCGAACGGCGCCGAGCATGTGATTTGCCTGCTGGGGGATGGTTTCCCGCAGCGCGGCGGTCTGTGCCTGAAGTTCCCGGGCCAGCATTTCCAGCCTTGCCCTTTCAGCACCAAGCCGGTCGGCCAGATCGCGGGCATTGTCTGCGCTCGCATAGGTGACCGATTCCAGGCGGTGGCGCTCGTCGCCCAGTTCGGCGGCCATGGCCTTTAGTGCCGCCAGCGACTGGTTCATGGCGCGATCAATCGCGCCGCAGGCCTCGCGGACCTGATCCGCAAAGGTGCCGAGGTCCTCGGCCGAACTGTCCAGCGGTGACACGAGGCGGGCCGCCGCAGCCAGGATCAATTCATTCGCTGCCGCGGTCTGCTGGGTCTGACGGACGATCAGGGCCGCGAGGATCAGAATCAGGCTGGGGAGCAGTATCGCTGCGAGACCTGCGATTAGAGGGGCAGATTCGGCCTGTGTAATTGTGTCCCAGCCCAGCCAGGCGATGGCCCCGGCGCTCGCGGCGAGGCCCCAGAGGCAGGCCGTTCCCAGTGCAGTCGGAAGGATCCAGCGCCCTCTCGTACGATCAACCGAAAGCTGATCGAGCGCGGCGCTGGCGGCGGCGGACGGGGTGGGCAGGGTCTCACTCATATGTGCAGTATAATCCTGACCGTGGCAAAAATGCGAGAGGCTCATTCATATGGTGAATGCTGGTCGGCGCGGGCCGCTTCAACGGGGGGCAGCCACGCGTGTTTAACCTCTCAACCTGGTCTCTGGGTCCGCCGGGCGAGGCGGGCTGCGGCCGGGGGACACGCCGGTTGGCATAGTATGGTCATAGCGAGATCACTTTACTCCTGCCAGAATCGTCCCATGATTGATCTGTTTGGCTGCTCGGTATAGGCGGGCAGCACGGGGCGATGGAGAGATAAGAAAATGGCCGGCAACGAACCTTACTCGAAAATTGATCTGATCGGCTTCAATCTCAAAATGCTGGCGCGTGGCAAGCAGAGGACCCTGCTGATCAGCGCAGGGTCTATGCGGGATAAGGAAGATCTTCTGGAGGTCTGCGGCAGGATGGCGGAGATCGGCGTCCAGCTTTTCGCCACGCCGGGAACCCATCGCTACTTTGCCGCAAATGGGGTTGACTCCATCCCCGCCGAGAAAATTTCCAGCGGCGTCGAGCCCAATATCCGGACCCTGATTGAGGATGGCCAGGTCGATTTTGTTGTGAACATCCTGACCGGAGATTCCGATTATGACGAAGCCTCTGACGCGGCCCAGATCCGATCACTGTCGGTGCGTCATGGATTGCCGCTGATCACCGATAAGACCGTGGCCCGGGAAACCATCCAGCTTATCCTTGAGGATGTGGAAGCCGGAACTTTTGCCTACAAGATCCGGTCTGAAGACCGCCCATGGGACCTCAAGGCCCGGTTTCTGGAACTGGTTCGCGAGCGCGGTGGATTTGCCAACCATCATGGACATTTCGACAAGGCCTATCTGATCTCTCCGGAAAACCTGGCGCTTGGTTTTGCGGACATGGAAAAGAAGTGGGCGCTCTATCGTCACCTGAAGGAAAATTACACGCACGAGGATCTTGTGGAGCGGATCTCCAGAGCTGTGGACGTTGTTTATCAGCAGGGATCGAAATATTGCCGGACCATGGTGGATGCGGATTCCATCATCGGCCTCAAGCCCATTCATGCGGCCCTCGAAGTCAAAGAGCGGTGCAAGGATAAAACACAGTTCGAAATTGGCATCCAGCCACTGGAAGGCGTTTTGGACGAGACCTCCCGGGCACAGTATATCGAAGCGTGCAAGCTGGCGGACTTTTGCGGCGGTCTGCCCTCCCGGGACCGGCCACAGGAGGAAAAGCACCTCGACATCGTTATGCAGACGGCCAAGGAATACAACAAGCTGGTCGAGGTTCACGTGGATCAGGAAAATAATCCTTTTCAGAACGAGACCGAATTGCTGTGCCTCAAGACCATAGAACACGGGATGCAGGGACGGGTTTATGGCATCCACTCGATTTCGCTCTCCGCCAAGGATGAGAGCGAGCAGAACCGAGTAGTCGCGCTGTGTAAGGAGGCCGATGTCGGCATTGTGATTTGCCCGTCCGCAGCCCTGAGCATGAAGCAACTCCCCATGACGGCGCCCCTGCACAATTCGATCGGCCCCTTTGTGAAGCTTAAGGAGGCCGGGGTCCGGACTTATCTTGGCATCGACAATATCAATGATCTGTTCATGCCGATTGTTGACGGCGATATGTGGACCGAGGCCCGCATGCTTATGGAAGCCTGTCGGTTTTATGATCTCGAACAGGTTGCAGACTGGGCCAGTGAGGCGCCTCTGCATCTCGTGTCTGCCGAAAAACGAGTTGCGGCAGAGTAACGCCGGCGGCTTTTCTCTCCGGACACGGTGGCTGATGACTTGCATGGCGACGCGACGGGAGCTAGGACCGTCGCGGATCAAAGGGGCGTCAGGTGTACGCTCACGTGCATGGAGACTGGATGTCCAAAGAAGAAATCATCGAGTTCAACGGAACGATTGTTGAGCTTTTGCCAAATGCGACCTTTCGCGTGCGGCTCGAGAATGACCACGAGATCATCGGTTACACGGCCGGAAAAATGCGCAAGAATCGGATTCGGATCCTGACGGGTGACAAGGTGCTTGTCGAGATGACACCCTATGATCTGACAAAGGGACGGATCACCTACCGGTTCAAGTAAGTGGCATGATGGCCTGTACCGTGCCTGCTCTGATCGGACCCGGCGTGTTATGAGGCCGGCGCCACTGATCCTCGCCTCCTCGAGCCCTCGTCGGCTTCAGCTTCTGGCCCAGCTGGGTGTGACCCCGGACCGCGTCGTGCCGGCCGATCTTGATGAAACGCCCCATTCCGGAGAAGTCCCCCGCGCCTACGCCCGGCGCCTCGCACGGGAAAAAGCGGTGGCCGTTCACAGACCCGGGCAGTTCACTCTGGCCGGTGATACCGTGGTGGCCCTGGGGGCTCGAATTTTGCCCAAAGCAGACACCGACCAGACTGTCGCCGACTGCCTCGCCCTATTGTCTGGTCGGGCTCACCGCGTGTTCAGCGCGATCTGTCTGATCGGGCCCGATGGGCGGCAGGCATCCCGTTTGTCCGCGACGCGGGTTTGCTTTAAACGGCTCTCGTCAACGGAAATCCAAACTTATTGCGCGTCGGGGGAAGGGCTCGGCAAGGCGGCTGGTTACGCGATACAGGGTGCTGCTGGAGCCTTTGTAAGGTCCATAAATGGCAGCTATAGCGGTGTTGTCGGTTTGCCCTTATATGAAGCCTCTGGTCTCCTGCGGGGGCTGGGATATTTGTCCACGACGGGCGTTGAGCCCTTGTCCACATCAGCCTGAACGGCTATCGCGGCGCTCATGAAATTGACCCCGAAACACAAGCGCCAGCCCCATGTCGCCGCGGATCTGGACACGCCGTCCGGGCGAAAACGGGCTTGGCGGGAGCTGGTCTTGGAGGATCATGGGTTTCTGAGAGAGAGTTTTCAGAACCTCCATCAGATTGGCCCTGGCATATGGCGGTCCAATCAGCCTAACCCAGATCAGATTGCGGACCATGCCCGGATCAGGGGCGTTCGGACGATCATCAATTTGCGCGGGGAAAGCACCAAGGGTTATTATTTGCTTGAGCGGGAAGCCTGTCGCCGTGCCGGGGTCCATCTGGTTGATTTTCGGCTTTTTTCCCGAGATACACCTAGCAAAGAGGTGATTTTCGGGGCCCGCGATCTGTTCAGGAGCATCGAATATCCGGCCTTGATGCATTGCAAGTCGGGGGCTGACCGGGCGGGGTTGATGGCGGCCCTGTATTGCATCTTCCAGCTGGAGCAGCCTGTCACCCTGGCCGCCCGACAGTTGTCAAAGAAGTATTTGCATCTGAGAGAAGGCAAGACGGGACTGCTCGACGCCTTTTTTGAGGCCTATCTCCATGACTCCGGAAACACCACCGTATCTTTCTCTGACTGGGTTGAGGGACAGTATGACCCGGCTGCAGTGAAGCACGCTTTTCTGCGCTCTGGACGGGGGCGTCTGAGGCTCGATCAGTGGCTCCGGCGCGAGTAAGAAAAAGTGCTGGCCCTGACGCTGGATTCATGTGACGCTCCGATAATCTTAACAGGGGAAATCTGATGAACATTCGGTTTTTGATTGCAGCACTTGGCGTGGCTGGTTTGGTGTCCTGCTCTGGATCTGACGAAAAGCAGGTGCTGGTCGATGCTTGTGTCAATGAGGGCGAGGCAACGCTTGAGCAGTGTACCTGCCTTGCCGATCAGGCCGAGGCGCAGCTTGATGACGAGCTGTTTGGGGCCATGGTCGAGCTGGCGTCATCCGGTGGTGAGAATCAGGCGGAAATTTTCGAAGACATGTCGCCTGAGCAAGGCATGGCGCTGATGGGCTTTGCACTCGCCGTCGCGTCGGAATGTGAAATAAGCATGTAGAGTCGCGGCGGCTCGTGGTCCGAGTCGGTTTGCCTTTGGCGTTGTTGAAAAAAAGGGACACGGATCCGGGGAGATAAGAGATGAAATTCTTTATTATCAACAGCTTTCGGTTGATGGTTTACGTGGCTTATCTTGCGACCTTGCTGGTGGGTTTCGTCCTCGCCTATTACAATGGTGTGGTCCACAAGGGCGCCTTCATGCAGGAGGTGTTCAACATTGGGGGCACGCTGGGCCAGATTTTGACCATGGTCTTTTTCGCTGTTGGCGGGTGGGTCATCGCAAGCGTTGTCGCGGGGTTGATCGTGACCCTGCTCGACATCAGGGATGACATCAATGACCGTCTGCCGGACGCACGAAAGGCGGACTGAGGCCGTTACCGTTCGGGAATAAGGCGTCAGGGTTTCCAAAAGCCCTGACGCGGCCTATTTCCTGGTCATTATGCAGGCTAAACTCGACTTTCCCAGTGACCTCGGCACCAGCCTCCGGCTATGCGTGACGTTGCTGCGGTCTGGCGTTCGGTGGATGGTATCCCTTATTGTCATGGCGGCGGTTTTCCGAACCTTCGCGTCCGCCCCGCAGGATGACTCGGGGCTCCGGATCGGGTTCTGGCTGGCCAGCTCTGGGCTTCTGATCGTTTATTTTGCCTTGTCCTGTCAATTGTATCGGGGCGCAGGTCTGGGGTCTGGCCAGCCGGAAGGTCGCTGGCCCCCGGCTTTGAGACTGGCCCTTGCTCATGGCCTTGCAGGACT
>CAJXMY010000021.1 GCA_913056435.1 uncultured Hyphomonadaceae bacterium
CCCAGTTGTCAAAGGATGCGCGGGCTTTTGAGCGTGCGATGGCGGCGACACCTCAAGTTCGCGAATGCCACAACATTACCGGATCGGTGGAGTACCTGCTGCGGGTCGAGGTGGCGGACCTGCCCGCCTACAAGGAATTCCATGCGAATATTCTGGGCGTCTTGCCACAGGTTCGGTCCATCACGTCCCATATCAGTCTCGGGTCTCCGAAGGATGAGCGTGCCTGAGGGTTACAGGTCTTTATCACGGTTTGTTTTGTCAGCAGAGCTGTCTTCAATGCGAAGGCCGGGGCTCTTGGGCTCAGGGCCATCGGCCGTCGGAAAAGGCTTTAAGCGTCAGGCGGGGGATCCGGTCGGTTTCAGACGCTGAGCGGCCTCGGGGCCTCTGAGTTCTTCAAGTGACCGAATGGCTTTGGCGGCACTGATCCTCGCAAGATGCCGACCGGTTTCATCGTGCCAGTCGGCCTCGACAAAACCGGTGGTCCGCCCGCGGCTAACGAGACGGCCCTCAATTCGGATCAGCCCATGCGGAACAGGACGAAGAATTCGCGTCTGAAGTTCCGTTGTTGTGAACCACTCACCGTCCTCGAGCGCGCTGGCCATGGTCATGGACACAATATGGTCAGACAGGCCAGCAACCCAGCCACCGAAGACCCGGCCAGTATTGATGTCCCGATCGCCTGTGTTCGGCCAGTGGTAAAGCGTGTAGCCGTACCGGACCTCCTGCAGCCAGTCTTCAGGACGAATTCCCAGATTCTGGATGCCGGGAGGCTTATCCCAGCCGCCATTGCGAAGCTGGTCGAAGAAGATTTTCTGCTGGTCGGACAGCTCAGTGCGCTTGGTCATGTTCGGCCAAAGCTCAGGTGATGGTGGCGCCGCCATCGACGACCATCATCTGCCCTGTCATGAAGCTGCCGGCCTCACTGGCGAGGTAGACAGCCGCGCCGGCGATTTCCACAGGCTCGCCGATCCGCTTCAGGGGGGAGCCGGCCGTGGCGCGTTTGAGCGTATCAGGATTTTCCCAAAGGGCACGGGCAAAATCGGTCTTGATCAATCCTGGGGCAATCGCATTGACCCGGATGTTCTCAGGCCCGTACTCCGCGGCAAGATTCCGCACGAGCTGAAAATCGGCGGCTTTGGATATGTTATAGGCCCCAATGACCGGCGAAGCGCGCAAACCACCGATCGAACTGACGATGATGATCGAGCCCGATTTCCGCTCCTGCATCTGGGGAAGACACATCTGGATCAGCCAATGATTGGAAATGATATTGTTAGACAGGATTTTTTCGAACTGGTCGTCTGAGATCCCGGCCATAGGCCCGTAGTAGGGATTGGACGCGGCGTTACAAACAACAATATCGACTTTTCCAAAAGCGTCATTCGTTGCGTCAACCATGCGCTGGAGTTCGTCCTTCGATGAAATGTTCGCCGGAACCGCAATGGCCGTGCCTTCACCGTAGGTTTCGTTCAGCGCTGCGGCGACTTCTTGGCAGGGACCGGGCTTTCGGGACGAGATTGTCACCTTGGCGCCCTGGGCAGCAAACTGTTCGGCAATCGCGCGCCCGATTCCGCGCGATGACCCGGTGATTATGGCGGATTTTCCTGACAGATCGAACAGGCTCATGGTTTGCCTCCCTTAATTGGCGTTCCGGCGCTGTGATAGGCGGGATATGGGCTAATGAAAAGCCTCTCCCCGGGTCAGCGCGACAGGGCCGCGATGCCCGTCCAGAGCCACCCCGCCAACATGGCGAGTCCTCCCAGTGGTGTGACAGCGCCCAGCCAGGTCGGGGCGCCCAGGGCCATCGCGTAAAGTGTGGCCGCAAAAACCAGAGCGCCAAAGATGAGGACGAAGCCGGGCCAGTGAAATGGAGCCGGCTGGAAGGAAAGGGTCAGGGCCACAGCGCTGTGGACGATGAGGTAGAATGTGGCAGTCTCCCACCAGGAGGTGGCGTCCGGGCTCAGCCGAGCGGACAGGGCGTGCGCTCCGAAGGCGCCGAGTCCAACAGCGAGAGCGCCACACAGGGAAGACACGACACCGAGCATCAGCTGGTCTCCTGAGGAAGCGTGTAGGTCACAACGGCATGGCTGGCCATTTTGTCCTGATCCTCGCCGCAAAGGGAGACTTCGATTACAGCGAGGCGCTGACCGAACTTCAGGGTTCGGGCGTCGGCGAGCAAGGCGGTTCCAAGACAAGGTCTCAGAAAATTTATGTTGAGGGAACTGGTCACGGCCATGGGCACAATGCCTATGCGGGTCATCACAGCGATGTAAGCGGCGCTGTCGGCCAGAGCCATTTGGGTTGGACCTGAAATATAGTTTCCGGGGCGCAAGTGCGCGTTACTGACCTCGATGCGCATCTGAACGTAGTCGAGAGCCGTTGCGATGACTTCGTTCTGTGGTCCGTTCCCCACGAAGGTTTCCCGCAGAAAGCGGTTGGCCATATCGGCGGAGATCTGACAGGTCATGGCTGCCCTTTCGGAAGGCATTGACGAGGGAGGGTGATCACGTCCAACTAATATCCAGCGTCAGATCCGCCAAGAGATCACGCGAGGAGAGGGACAGGCTGAGCATGTTAACCAAGGGCGATGAATACCCTATACATCAGACACCAGAACCGGTTGCGGTTGCCGGCAGCGATCGGAATTTTTATGATCGATTTTTCTTCAATGGCTACAGCCGCGACGGGTCGATCTTTTTTGCCGGTGCTCTGGGAGTTTACCCTCATCTCAACATCATGGACGGAGCGATCTCCGTTCTGAAAGACGGCCGGCAGCGCAGCCTGCACGTTTCGCGAATTCTTGGCATGGAACGCATGGATACGCGGGTTGGGCCTCTCTCCGTGGAGATCTTGGCGCCCCTGCAATCGGTTCGGTTACACCTGCAGGAAACGGAGGGCCTCGCGCTCGATGTTCGGTTCGAGGGCCGTCATTTTCCAATAGAGGAGCCACGATTCACCTATCGTCAGGGTCCCCGGATGCTCATCGATTGTACGCGGATGACCCAGAATGGCTCATGGACAGGTAGCCTGAGCGTGGATGGGGAACATCTCGATATCGTCGAATTTTATGGAACACGTGACCGCTCCTGGGGGGTGCGCCCCATCGGTGCGCGGGATGCCCAACCCGTCGTCCCGCTGCAGATGCCACAGTATTACTGGTTGTGGGCCCCCGTGAATTTGCCCGGCGCGTCGCACTTTTTTCACGTGAATGAGGATGCCTGCGGGGCCCCGTGGAATACCAGATCCGTGCTCGCGCCCGAAGGTGCCATGCAGGAAGGTCTGAGCCACCTGCATCGACCAGAGTTTAGCGTGGACTGGACACCAGGAACCCGACGTATTGGATCTGCACGCCTCAAAGCCGGCGATCCCTCCGGTGGGGAACACCTGCTGAGCTACACACCGATGGCGGTCTTTCAGATGAAGGGTATTGGCTACGGTCATGCGACATGGGGGCATGGCGCTTTTCATGGCGGTTATGCTCAGGAGCGGGAGGACTTTGTCCCGGCTGAGCTCGCCTGGAATGACCTCGACAATTTGCACATTCAGGCCCTCGTTCAGGTCGCGCATATTGGCCCGGATGGATCCGAAGCGCAGGGTCTGGGTGTCCTCGAGCAGCTGTGTCTCGGACCGCATGGCCCGAGCGGTTGGACGGATATTGTCGATGCTTGATAGCGAGCTCGCTTTACGCTTCACGCGCTATGCCGACGCTCACATCGACGGGGCCCGGAACAGCGAGGTCACCCACCTTTCCCGGATCCACGGCGGCGCCAGCCGGCAGACCTACAGCCTCGATCTGAAATATGACACTCCTTCTGGTCCCGTCGAAAGAGGGCTAATCGTCAGGCGCGATCCACCTGACAGTTTGATCGATACCGAACGGCGGATTGAATTTGCCGCCATTCGGAGCGCTCATGGTCAGGCCGGCCTGCCCGTTCCTGAGGCCCTTTTTCTCGAAACAGATCCGGAGTTTCTGGGTGCCCCTTTCTTTGTCATGGGGCGTATTGAAACCGGCACGCCGGTCAATCCCTTCCGACTTGAGGATGTCGAGCCTCACCGACAACGTCTTGGGACGCAGTTCTTCAGGCATCTTGGCGCGATCGCGGCGCTTCCTGTCGAGGGGTCTGCGATTGCACAGGAGCTTGATCTGCCAGCTCAGGAGTCATGCTGGAGCAAGGAGCTGGCCTACTGGGCCAACGAGATACGCGCAAATGCGGTCTCACCTCAGCCTGTGGCGGAGGCCGCCATAAGATATTTGGAGCAGCACCCGCCACCTCCGGCCCAACGGCTGTCCATCGTCCATGGTGATTACAGGTCGGGTAACTTTCTCCATGATGGAAACGGGGAGATTACGGCCATTCTCGATTGGGAGATGGCTCATATTGGCGACCCATATGAGGACCTTGCCTGGGCGACTGACCCACTCTGGTGTGCCAATGACTCCGAACGGGCAGCGGGGTTCCTGCCCTGGCCAGATGCCATCGAGATCTGGCAGGAGGCTTCAGGGTGCGCGTTTGATCCGGCGGCGTTCGAGTGGTGGTCCATTTTTGCTCATGTAAAGGCGCTTGGGATCTGGGTCACGTCGGCCAAGGCCTTTGCAGGCGGCAGCAACAATGATCCGATATTGGCCTGGTCGGGTTGGTTTACGCATGCGGCACACGAACTCATGCTCGCAGCACGTCTCGGGGCGAAGCACGGAGCCGGGACATGACGCATATTGGATTTATTCTGGGGCAGATCGGTAAAACGCTTGTTTCAGACGTCGCTCCGAAACTTGAGGGTGACTATGCCGGTGGCCATGCCGCGATGGCTGGCCTGATGGCTATCATGGCGGGGGAAGCCTGGGATGCGGCGGCGGACCGGCTGGTCACGGAGATCCAAGGTATCCGACGCCTTCTGGACCGGGGTGGGGTTGACTGTTCAGATGTCAGCAAAGCCCCAAGTGTCCGTTTGTCCGACCTGGAGCCGGAGCGCGATGCACTTCTGCTCAAATTGATTGCTCTCCAGTTTCGGCTGGAAACGGATGACAGCCCGGGCGCGCAGTCTTTGAACGCCGACATCTGGGCACATTATATCACCACAGCTCAGGCGCGGATGCCCAGCCCACCTGTGTTCGATGACCCGGAGACGGGTTAGCCCCATAATGTTGGAAGGGGCGGGCTGAGCAGCCCGTCTTCATAGTGAAGGCCGTGCGGAACGTCCTCAGCCAACCATAGAGGGCCGTCGAGGTCGGTGAGATCGGTCGCCGCGCCTAGGAGGGCCGCAGGCGCCATGGACAGGGAGCTCGCGACCATGCACCCAATCATCACACCCAGTCGACAGCGACGCGCTTCCTCCAGCATCAAGAGCGCTTCGGTAAGCCCACCGGCTTTATCGAGTTTGATGTTCACCATGTCATAAAGTCGGGCCAGTCTCTGAATATCCGCGGCGGTATGGACACTTTCATCTGCGCAGATCGCTACGGGGCACTCCATGGATGACAGTTTGTCCTCATCTTCTGGACCAAATGGTTGCTCGATCATGATCACCCCATGCGCTGCGGCCATTTCAGCCAGACGTCGAAAGTCAGATGGAACCAGGCCTTCGTTCCCATCAACCACCAGCTTGGCGTCAGGTCGGGCTTCATGGACCGCCACTATCCGTGCCATATCTTCATCTCCGCCCAGTTTCAATTTGAGGATTTTGGCCTCGGTCCGCTTGGCTGCGTTGGCCATCGTATCTGGTGCGTCCAGGCTCAGAGACATGGTGCAGGACAGAGGTCTGGGTGCAGGAAGACCTGCCCGTTTCCAGACAGGCAACCCAGTTTGTTTAGCCTCCAAGTCCCAAAAGGCCACGTCAAGGGCGCAACGGGCGGCGCCGGCAGGCAAACAGGTCTGGAGACCGTCCCGGCTCAGACCAGCTTCGATGCGGTCCCTTTGACTTTCAATATCACGTATGACCTGCGCGACGGTCTCCCCGTAGCGACCATAGGGGACACATTCCCCCCGTCCGATATGGTCCCCGTGGGTCAATTGTACGCGGACGGTCTCTGCCGTGAGTTTGCTGCCCCGTGAGATTGAGAACTGGTGTTTTAAAGGCGATGTGACAGCGGTGATTTCGAGTTGGAGCATGGACCATTTCTTTGCAAGGTCGATCAAATTTGAAACGTTTGAGCCGCGACACCTTAATAAGCAACCGGTAAGGTAAACAGATGCTAAGCATAAGGATATGGCATGGCCGAACCCGGCTTTGATCTCCAACCTTCGCCGATCTCGTCAGAGGGGGCTATGCTGAGGCTGTTCGGCGATTGGACCATTTCCGGTTTGTCCTGCGTTGAAAAACGCCTGGCAGATCTGCTTCGGGACGATGTCAAAATTGACACCGTTCTGGCTGAGGATGTTCGCCGCCTCGATACGGCCGGCGCTTTCCTGATCGATCGCGCTCTGCGAAAATTTGGCTTGGAGCTTGAGATTGTTAGCGGGTCTGATCGGGTCAGCGCCCTGTTGTATCAGGCGCGTCATCTGGTCCAAACGGAGAGTATGCGTCCTTTAGGGAGGCCATCTGGCTCGCGAGCCGTGAAATTTCTCGAGCGGATTGGCCGCTGGGCGGTGCATCTTGGGGATGAGTTCAAGGAGACGCTGTCTTTTCTGGGGGAGACGCTTCTGAGCGTTCTCTACATCCTCCTTCAGCCCTGGAAGATGCGTTGGACGGCGCTTGTGTCTGTCATGGAAGACAGCGGACTCGACGCAGTGCCAATTGTGGCTTTCCTGTCTTTCTTCGTGGGGATGGTTGTGGCGTTTATTGGGGCGTCAACACTCGCTGAATTCGGTGCAACGATTTTCGTCGTCGAGCTAGTTGGCATTGCTGTTCTCCGAGAGTTCGGCGTGGTCCTGGCGGCGATCATTCTTGTGGGCAGAACGAACTCAGCCTTCACCGCACAGATTGGTGCCATGAAGATGCGTCAGGAAATCGATGCAATGACAACGCTTGGATTGGACCCTATGGATGTCATTGTTGCGCCCCGTGTTCTTTCGATGGTGCTCATGACGCCGGTTTTGGCTTTCGTGGGTGTTCTGGCAGGTCTCGGCGGTGGGGTCCTCGTCGGTTGGCTGGCCCTGGATATCAATCCAACGGTGTTCTTCGGTCGTATGCAGGATTTCGTTCCCCTATCCCATTTCTGGGTGGGCATGTCGAAGGCCCCGTTTTTTGGTCTGGTGATTGCTCTGATCGGTTGCCGGCAGGGACTACAGGTTGGGGGAAGTGTGCAGTCATTGGGCCAGCACACGACGAAATCCGTCGTTCAGGCGATTTTTGCCATCATTGTAATCGATGCGCTGTTCGCGATTCTCTATATGGAACTCGACATATGAGCGCGGCGTTCGCGATAGAGGTGCGAGGCCTTAAAACGGCCTATGGGCATCATGTCGTCCATCAGGCACTGGACCTTGATGTCTATGAGGGCGAGATCATGGGTGTGATTGGCCCCTCAGGCTGCGGCAAATCTGTTCTGCTGCGGGCGATTGTAGGGCTCAAGCCACCTGATCAGGGAACCATTAGGGTCTTTGGACGGGATGTAACACATCTTGCCAATAGCGAAACCGGCACCGTCCAGGAGCTCTGGGGAATTATGTTTCAGGATGGAGCGTTATTCTCCAATTTGACGGTTCAGGAAAATGTGATGGTTCCAATGCGTGAACATACGACCCTGTCCCCGGGCCTGATGCGTGACCTTGCGGACCAGAAGATACGTATGGCTGGCTTGGAAACGTGGGCCGGTCAGAAATATCCTTCTGATCTCTCAGGGGGCATGCGCAAAAGAGCTGCACTGGCGCGTGCTCTGGCGCTTGATCCGCCCCTGCTCTTTCTCGATGAACCTACTGCAGGCCTCGACCCCATAACAGCTTCCGGATTTGACACCCTGATCCGGGAGTTGCAGGAGACGCTTGGATTGACTGTTTTTCTGGTAACCCATGATGTCGATACGCTGCGTGGGACATGTGATCGGATTGCGGTGCTTGGGGACAGACGTGTCATCGCAGTAGATACTATGGCTGGATTACGGCAGCATCCGGACCCATGGATCCAGGCGTATTTTGGAGGCCCGCGAGGACGGGCAGCAATGACGGGATTGGAGTGATGGAGACACGAGCCAATTTTGCCCTGATCGGCGCATTTGTAATCGTCGCGACCGTGGCGGTGGTATCCTTCGTCCTTTGGCTGGGATCATCCCAGTTTAACCGCGAATTCAAACGCTATGACATCGTGTTCCCGGGGCCCGTGGTTCTCGAAAAGGGCGCCGGCGTGCGGTATATCGGGATTACAGTCGGGGAGGTTGAGTCTGTTCAGATTGATCCAGAGGACCCCTCCATGGTCAGGGCACGCATCAGAGTTGACCGTACCACGCCGGTGAAGACCGACTCTGTCGCGATAATTGACTTTGCTGGGATTACCGGGCTGACATTTGTTCAGATAACCGCTGGATCGGAGGAGGCGCCGCCACTCGTGTCGCGGCAGAACTCGGAAATACCAGAAATCAAGGCGGGTCCGACGCCGCTTGCGGCCCTGTTTGACGGCGGCGCAGAGATTGTAGGTAAAGCCTCGGTCGCAATAGACCGACTATCCCTTGTTTTGACGCAGGAAAATATCGACGCCTTTTCAGAAACGCTTGGGAATATCCGGGACATCAGCGCGTCACTGTCGGCGCAGGATGACGCTTTACTTGGCCAAAGCTTGTCAATGTTGGCGTCTCTGGAACGAGCGGGCGACGGGCTGAGCGAGGCGTCTCAGTCGGTTGCGGATACCGCTAAGCAGTTACAAACCGATCTGGCCAGTCTGCAAACCGATCTGGCGGAACTGATCGCAGAGCTCAGCCTGACATCTGAGGAAGCCAGGGGGGCTCTTGGTGTCGGTGAAGAGACGCTCGTTGCCATTCAATCCCTTATTGAGGGGCCGGGGATTGAGGTCCTTCAAGAAACGGGCCTTACCGTGCGGGAATTGCAGGCGCTGATCCGACGGTTGGATCAGGTGACACGTGATCTCGAAACCAACCCCCGAGGTTTCTTCCTCGGTGACGCACTGCCCTACGAGGATTGATGGATATGAGATGTTTACCGCTTCTGTTTTCGTTCTTGCTGATGGGGGGCTGTCTGTCTGTGCTGCCGGAGCCTGAGGCTCCTGAAGGTCTTTATGCCGTTTCTTCCCCGACAACGGATCTCGCGTTGGCGCATACGGTCATCATTTCTGAATTTGAGGCCCCTCGTATTATGGCGGGCACTGGTCTCATCAGTGAAGCCGATAGGGGCGGCTTCCGGCTGATTCGGTCTGTAGAGTGGTCAGACCGCCTGACGCGCCTTATGCAGCTGGCTCTTGTGGATAGTTTTGCTAGCCAGGGTGAGGAGGGGGTCGCTGTCTTGCCAGAGGCGGGTGTTCTGGCCCCCTATCGTGCCGCAGGTCGTATTCATAAGCTCGTGTTGCGGGAAGATGTCGCTGTCTGTGAAGCGTCTCTGGTCATCACGGATTTGAAGCAAAGAACGGTCGTTGCGCAGCCTGAGGCAAAGGTTCAACTTCCGGTTCTTGAGAACGCTCTGGAGGACCGCGCACTCACGCTTGCCGCGGTCGCCGGAGCGTGTGCTGCAGATCTGGCGTTCTCGCTGACCCGTACGCTCGCCGCTCTATCTGAATAAGGCTCGGCGGCATTAAGCGGCATGGATTGATGGGGCTGCGCCTTCGGCGCGGAGCGGCAGGTAGAATGAGGCTTGTGTGCCTTTCTGCTCTTCGCTTGCAATGGTCAGACGCCCCCCCTGAAGCTCTGCGAAGGATCTTGTGAGCGCCAGACCGAGACCCGTGCCATCATAATTGCGCCCGCGTGTTTCGCTTATTTGTTCGAAGGGTCGGGCGATCCGTGGCAGCGCTTTGGCGGGAATGCCGACGCCGGTATCACGCACAGCGACACGTAACTCCTGCCCTTTACAGTCAACGCTGACTCTGATGTTTCCCCCGCTATTGGTGAACTTGATCGCATTGGAGAGCAAATTCAGCACCATTTGCTTCACGGCACGATGGTCGGCATCCACTCGGGGCAACTTTTCCCCCGCTACCAGACTGAGCTGAATTCCCTTTTCCTCGGCTTTTTGCCGTATCATGCGAACAGCAGCATCGACGGGCTCCATTATATCAATCGGACGTAGGTCAACGACCATTTTGCCAGCTTCAATTTTGGCCATGTCAAGAATGTCGTTGATCATATCGAGGAGGTGCTGGCCGGACGAAAGAATATCCCTCGCATACTCCCTGTACCTCGGACTTCCGAGTGGGCCGTACATTTCGTTGCATAGAATTTCGGAAAAGCCATTGATGGCATTCAGAGGTGTTCGAAGTTCATGGCTCATATTCGCGAGGAAAGCGCTTTTGGAATTGGCCGAATTCTCTGCCCGGATCTTCTC
The DNA here is from genome assembly GCA_913056435.1 of uncultured Hyphomonadaceae bacterium. Classification (GTDB taxonomy): domain Bacteria; phylum Pseudomonadota; class Alphaproteobacteria; order Caulobacterales; family Hyphomonadaceae; genus Henriciella. The sequence continues at coordinate 10,419 of CAJXMY010000021.1, forward strand.
ATCCCGAAGTTTGTCGGCGAGGTCATTCGCGCGTATCTCGGATTGCTCCAGCTCCATGACCAACCGGTGCAATCTTTTCTGCTGTGAGGCTTGTTCGACCTCGTTCTGAATATCGATCGTTACATCGAAGCCAATTGTGATCAGGTCACCCGAGACGGTTTCGCGTTCAAGTATCTTGTACCAGCGGCCGTTTGCGACTTTCACAATCTCTCCTGTTTGATCCGAGGACCTCTTCTGGCGATCAATTATGCTGGCAGCCTGCGCAAGGGCGACGGTTTGGCGCCTGATACCAGGCCGGAGTGTGTCTTCCAGATTAAAGGCCCGCGCAAATGCACTGTTCCAGTGAATCAACTTCTGGTGGGGGTCCCACAGGGCGAACGGGCCCGTTAGACCTTCAAGGGCTGATTGGAGATGCTGCTCAGCATTTTGGCTGCGATGCCTTGCATACTGAGCTTCGCTGACATCCATCAGGACTCCAAGGTATTCGTTACCATCAGTCGTAGGGTGTCCACGTAAATGAAACCATCGGGTCCGGTCTTTGCTGGAGATGATTTGATCGAGCTCTTCTGTATTTTTCAGGGCGTCCAGAGTCTTTGGAAACGTGTCATGGTCGTTCAGGTTGATCAGGCCTGAAAGTGTCCTGAAACTGTAATGCTTCTGGTAAGCGACGCCCAGAAGAGTGGCCGCCTGAGCATTTAGCCATATCGTCCCTCTGGTCATATTTACCGACCAAAGCCCGGTTTTGGTCTCCCGAAGAATTGTCGACAACATATGCGCAGTCCACCTCGCCGAGGTTTCATGTTGCGTGGCCGCCTTCCTCGCTTGTCGAGCCAAATCGAGCAATCCGGCTAATCCGAGTGTCGGTGCGATAAGCAGAAGGATGTAAACGAGGATGTTGAATAAGTCCCTGCTTGCGACAACGGGCGCCGGTGTAGCAACACAGCTTTTGAAATTTGTTGCAGGCACCGAGGAGCAGACCACGCGGCGCCCCGGTTCAGTTTCGGAAGCTGAGCCTCCCGGCCGAAGATCAAACAGTGTGTCGTGTGGCTGAGCCCGCGGCAGCACCCGCTGTGCCGGGAGCAGGGCAAACAGGTTTGATGAACCTTCAGAAGATACGATGACCAGATCATCCGTGGCGGTTAGGACGGCGATTTCGCCCCGGCTCAGTGCGTCCGCAGCAGCCTCCGCGGCGAGCCGTTCGCGGGACCCAGGGCCTAGTCGAGTTGTTTCCGTCAGGTTACCGACGAGGTCTGAGACCCCAATCCTTTGGGACACTTGGCTGGGGCTCCAGGCACTCTCATATCCAAGCTGCAGCAGTTGGCTTAACACGGAGATTTGCCCGCTCACATGTTCGGATACCACCGCCGCATCTTTGCGACTTATCGTTTCTGACGCAGCGTGGTGTCGTAAGCGATCATCATAAGCCTTCAGGCACAGCGCCAGGGCCTCCAACAAGACAATGAAGGTGATGAATAAGACCACCCGGCGAAAGGGGCGCTCTTTGCCCGACGGGGCAAATTCCGACACGTCTTCATCCGTAACCGCCACGTTGCCGCCTTCATGACCACCTTGATCCATGTGTATGACAGATTCGGTGTCGAAGGTTCAGGTTTGGTTAACCAGTTATCAACCGTTTCAGGAGCCCGTATGGCTCAAGGTCCGCAAAATGATATCTGTCGCATTTTTAGAGAGTTTGGTACTGCGCAGTTGCTCCAGACTGGCCAAAGCACTCTTTTGGGAGTCGAGGTCGAGTGCCTGCCAATGCTCGAAGGCCTGCAGCAATCGGGCCGCCAGAGCTGGATTGAGTTTGTCAGCTGCCGCGACCATGTCACAAACCAAAGCATGACCCTTGCCGGTCGGGCTGTGGAATTCGGCGAGATTCTGCATGGAAAAGACACCAATAACGGCCCGCACTCGATTGGGATTGGTGAGGTCAAAACAGGGATGCCGGGTCAAGATCTCGACATCAGCTACTGATCCGGTGGCGGCCTGTACGGCGAACCACTTGTCCATGACCAGCTCATTATTGTGCCATCGAGATTGGAAGGCTTCCAGACTGTCTGTCTTTTCGGTCCCGCCGGAGACACACAAAGCCCGAAGTGTAGCGAGGCTGAGAGTCATATTGGGGGCGTCATCAAAAGTCTGCTTCAGATTTTTTCGATCTTCGAGGGTTCCGCGCGCTCCGAGCAGAGCGATCATCGCCGCTTTTAGGGCACGCTGACCCGCTTGCCTGGCGTCGGGCCTGAATGGAGCATTTTGGGGCTCGGACAAGAAGCGAGGAATGTCAGCGGCAAGTTCTGTCGCCAGAGACTTTTGCATCTGCGACCGAGCGCGGGCAAGCTTGTCCGGCTGGGCCGGCGTATGCTCGAGAAACATTTCACCCACCTCAGGCAAACGAGTTAGCAAAGCGGCATAAGCCGGGTCATCCGTTCCCTGACGGACAGCGTCTGATAGGGTGGATATCAGGGTCGTATCCGGGCCGATTTTATCCCCATAGGCCATCTCTAGGAGGTTTGCTTTGATGAGCTTTTGAAAACTGTCCCATTGCGTGAAACGGTCGTCATCAACCCGCGCCAGGGAGAGCGTTGTTTCTGCCGGGACATGATGGCGGAGCCGAACGGGCGCCGAGAATTCACGATTGATCGATAGAAGCGGGCGCCCCTCATCCGACCTGACAACCCATTCAGTGGCAGGCCCTTCAAGGATTAAGGTCGTCTCGTCCAGCTTTCGGCCGCTTTGAGAAAATGCCCCGATCTTGATAGGCATTGGAAGGGGACGGGGGGAGTTGTTGCCTGGCGTGATGGGATTGCTTTGGACCAGTCGAGTCGTCAGATGACCGGTTCTCTCGTTCCAGTCTTCCGAGACTTCAAGGGTCGGGGTTCCGGGCTGGCTATACCACCTCCGGAAGTCTTCAAGGTCATAGCCGCTTGTCTCTTCGAAGCAGGCGTAGAAATGTTCAATCGTGGTGGCCTGTCCATCGTGCCGAGTGAAATATAGTTGCATGCCCTTCCCGAAAGCATCCTCACCGATCAAGGTTTTGAGCATCCGGATCAGCTCTGCGCCTTTCTCGTAGACGGTGGCCGTATAGAGATTGTCGATACTTCCATAGTGGTCAGGTCGGACAGCATGGGCGAGAGGGCCACCATCTTCCGTGAATTGATGGGATCGCAGCCGGATGACATCTTTTATCCGTTGAACCGGACGCGACCGCATGTCTGCCGAGAATTCCTGGTCCCGAAAGACGGTCAGTCCTTCTTTAAGGCACAACTGAAACCAATCACGGCAGGTAATCCGGTTACCCGTCCAGTTGTGGAAATACTCGTGTCCGACGATGGACTCGATCGCTTCAAAATCGGCATCTGTTGCCGTGCTTTCATCAGCAAGGACGTATGCGGAGTTGAAAACGTTGAGCCCCTTATTCTCCATTGCGCCGAAGTTGAAATCGCGGACGGCGACGATGTTGAATACCCCTAGATCATAAGCGCGAAGGAAGACGTCCTCGTCCCATTTCATCGCCGCCTTTAAACTTTCCATAGCCCATGCCGCACGAGGAGCGTCACCATGATCGACATGGACCGCAAGGTCGACTTCGGTACCTTCCATGGTTGTGAATGTGTCCCGGTAAACATCATAACTGCCGGCACAGAGGGCAAAGAGGTAGGACGGCTTGGGATGGGGGTCTTCCCAAATCATGAAGTGGCGACCTTCAGGCAGGTCTCCGGATTCTCCCGGAGTCCCGTTCGAGAGCAGGATAGGAAACGTACTCTTGTCGGCGTCCACATATACTTTGAAACGGCTCATAACATCGGGCCGGTCTGGCCAGTATGTGATCCGTCGAAACCCCGTGCTTTCACATTGCGTGCAGAACCGGCCACCGGAGAGGTACAGCCCGGACAGGGCGGTGTTTGCTGATGGGTCGATTTCCACTGCGATTTCAAGGGTGAACGAGTCAGGGGTCTCCCAAATGGTTAGGGATGTCTGATCAATCCGGTATCGTTCAGACGCGAGAGTTTGACCGTTAATCTTGATACTTTCCAGCTTGAGATTGATTCCATCGAGGACAAGGTCCCCAACGGCCCGCCTCTTGATATTCAGTTGGCTGATGACCCGGGTCGCGCTTGGGTTCAACTCAAAGCGAAGGTCAATTTGGGGGATCTCGAATGGGAAGGCAGTGTAGTCGCTTAGCTTGATCTGAACAGGCGTGTCCGTGCGCATGGGCTTTCCTCATTCGGGGTTGCATCACCGTGTCTAGCTATGTGTTCGATGCCTGCAAAGAGCTTTCAGCGAGATAGTTGGCCGTTTTCTCCAGTGGAATGGTCTTTCCCCGGCCCTGGCGTTTTCCATGCGTGCACCGGCTTCCGCCGCGGTATGGGTTTCAGGGTTGTAGAAGCTAGGTATTCTAGAGAAAACGAAGCGAGGGAGCTTTTGAGCGATGAATTTCGATTTCTCAGATGACCAGAAATTCCTGGGTGGCGAGGCACGCAAGTTTCTCGCGGCTGAGTGCACGACACAGCATGTACGGGAAGTCCTCAATGATGACGACCGCAGCCATCACGAGGGTGTCTGGCAAAAAGTCATTGAAATGGGGTGGCTGGGCACCGCTATTCCTGAGGAGTTCGGCGGCCTTGGACTCGGTGCCTTGGAGCTTTGCGTGCTGGCCGAGGAAATGGGGCGGGCGCTCGCGCCGGTTCCATTCGCTAGCTCCGTCTATTTCTTCGCCGAGGGATTGAAACTGGCTGGTACGGACGCTCAGAAATCGACGTTTCTGCCGGGCGTGGCGTCAGGCGATATCGTTGGATGCTACGCGGCGAGCGAGGGGCCCGGTCACCCGGATCCGACAAGATTAGCCGTGACCTTCGATGGCCAGACGGTCTCTGGGCGTAAGCTACCCGTTACGGACGGGGATGTCGCGACGCACGCTTTGGTCTTGGTCAGGGAAGGAAGTGGTGCCTCAATCGTTGTCGTTGATCTGGCGTCGGAGGGGGTGACCCGAAAATCTTTAAAAACACTGGAGCCAACACGGAGCCATGCAGAACTGAGTTTTGATAAAGCCCCAGCGCAGCGGCTCGGCGATGCAGGGCAGGGAGGCCTCCTGCATGAGTCCATTCTGGACCGCGCCGCCATTCTATTGGCGTTTGAACAGCTGGGCGGCGCGACACGGTGTCTTGAAATGGCGACCGAATATGCGAAAGAGCGACATGCATTCGGGCGACCGATTGGTGGTAATCAGGCCATCAAACACAAACTCGCCGACATGTATGTCAAAAACGAAGTCGCCCGCTCAAACTGCTATTATGGCGCTTGGGCCTTGTCGACGGACGCCGCAGAATTACCAGAAGCCGCAGCCGCGTCACGCCTGGCCGCATCCGAGGCTTTCTGGTTCGCAAGCAAAGAGAACATTCAGACGCATGGCGGTATGGGGTTCACGTGGGAAGTTGACTGCCACCTGTTCTATCGCCGTGCCAAGCTTCTTGCGGTTCAAGCTGGAGCTCCAAGTATATGGAAAGAAAAGCTTGTCCGTGCGTTGGAAACGCGGAATGCCGCTTAGGCATCGCGACCGCATGACCCATCGCTTTGCCGGAATATATTCTATACGGTCGGCGAGAAGAAAAAACCGGCGCTTTTGACCAGACGCTAAGGGACGAAGGAGAGCACTATGGATTTTAATGATACATCTGAAGAAGCCGAGTTTCGCGCAGAAGCGAACGCCTTTCTGTCGAAACATCTCGAACCCAAGGGCGCACGCCCCTTGAGGCAGCGTATTTCCGGGGAAGAGTTCATGCTCCGGGCGAAAGAGTGGCAGGCTCTGAAAGCCGACAATCGTTTTGCTCAAATCACCTGGCCCAAAGAATGGGGTGGCCGAGGTGGTTCATCTATGCAGAATGTGATCTGGGGCCAGGAGGAGGCTAAGTTTGATGCTCCCACCGGACCTTTTACGATTGGGCTGGGGATGTGTATTCCCACCGTCATTGCCTTTGGCTCGGACGAGCACAAGGCGCGCTATGTCAAAAAGGCACTTCGCGGTGAAGAGATCTGGTGCCAGCTCTTTTCGGAGCCGTCTGCCGGATCCGATGTGGCCGGCTTAAAGACCCGCGCTGTGAAGGACGGCGACGACTGGGTGATCAACGGGCAAAAGGTTTGGACGTCAGGTGCGCATTACTCGGATTTCGGGATCCTGCTCGTTCGAACCGATCCCAAGGCGCCAAAGCACAAAGGCCTGACCATGTTTATCGTGAACATGAAA
>CAJXMY010000022.1 GCA_913056435.1 uncultured Hyphomonadaceae bacterium
ACCCTGGCCATGAGCCTTGATCCCGCGATGCCGGCCATAGACAGGATCCCCGACCAGAGAGTGTCCGATATGAGCCAGATGGAGCCGAATTTGATGTGTTCGACCGGTTTCAAGCTGGCACCGGACAAGTGCCGCCGCTGGCCTTGGGTCCGCGCGGCTTATCTCCCCCCAGGCCTCCAGCGTGGCGTAATGGGTGATGGCGCTTCGGCCCTCACCATCATCAACCACTGCCATTTTCTTTCGATCATGAGGGCTTCGGGCGATGTCCCCCTTAATCGTCCCTGCGCGTGGCCGCGGCGCGCCCCTGGTCAACGCCAGATACGTTCTTTCGATGTCATGGTCCGCGAACAGGGCGGTCAGGCCCCGATGAGCGACCTCCGTTTTAGCCACAGCCAGAACACCTGTGGTGTCCTTATCCAGACGATGCACAATGCCGGGTCGCTCAACTCCGCCAATCCCAGGCAGATCACCCCGGCAGTGGTGCAGCAAGGCATTGACCAGTGTCCCGGTCCAGCTCCCCGGAGCAGGGTGCACCGCCATACCCGCCATTTTATTCACAAGGAGCAAGTGCTCATCTTCAAACAGGATATCGAGGGCAATATCTTCGGGCTGCGGAACAGCGGCGAGGGGTTCAGGAGGACTGATCCGATAGCGCTCACCAGCACGAACGCCGCGCCGAGGGTCTTCAGCGGCAATGATGAGCCCGCCGGCCACAGACTGAACCGCACCCGCCTTGATCAGTGCCTTAAGACGAGACCGCGAAAACTCCGGAACAGCCTCCGCCAGAAACCGATCAAGGCGCAGCCCATCGTGCCGGCTTTCCACGTCTGCGACATAGTCTGTCATAATGACTCTATAGACCTATTTTATGTGCGGCGTCATGCACGCAGAAGCCAAAACAGGCAATCGAGGATTATGTCATGACAAAACTCACCCGACGGGATTTGCTGGGTGCCAGCGGCGCAGTCATCGGGCTCTCCGCGTGCCAGCCTGTTCCCGCTTCCCAAGATCTTGGGCCCTACCATCTGAGCGATGCAACGGGTCATCCGTCCTATCAAGGCACGGTCAGTTTCCAGCATGGTGTCGCATCCGGTGATCCCCTGCATGACAAGGTGATTCTCTGGACCAGAGTGACGCCATTGGACACCGCTTCTGACGTGCCGGTTCCCGTGACGGTCACTGTATTTTCGGATCCGGAGATGACACGTCCGGTCTTCCGCACCGACGTACTCGCCACGGCGGCCGGCGACTACACCGTCAAGGTCGATGCTGCGGGTCTTGAGCCCGGAACCCCCTACAACTACCGCTTCAGTGTCCAAACGTCGGCAGGTCCTGTTCATTCCCCAACTGGACGGACACGAACGACCGCCGCAACCGGAGCCCGCCCGGTCCGTCTGGCCGTGGTCTCCTGCTCACATTGGGCATTTGGCTTCTTTCATGCCTACAGGCAAATCAGCCAGACGCCAGATCTCGATGCCGTCGTCCATCTCGGCGACTATTTGTATGAGTATGGTGTTGACGGGTATGGCGGTGATGTTGGCGGCGAGATTGGCCGAAATCATGAGCCGCCTCATGAAATAACCTCTCTACAAGACTATCGCGAGCGTCATGCGCAATACAAAACCGATCCGGACCTTCAGGCCGCACATGCCGCCGCCCCGTGGCTATGTACCTGGGATGATCATGAAAGTGCCAATGACGCCTACCGAACGGGTGCGGAGAACCACAATCCTGAAGCCGGCGAGGGCAACTGGACGGACAGGAAGCAGCATGCCCTGCAAGCCTATCTGGAATGGATGCCGGTCCGAAACCCAGGGCGCACCGGCGCAAAGACCGGGATCTACCGGGACTTCCAGTTTGGCGATGTCGCGTCGGTCCTTTGCCTTGAAACACGATTGACCGGGCGCTCCGAAGAGATCAGCTGGTCTGCAGAATTAGGTGATGTCAGCCCCGAAGGCGTTCCCCTCAAAGCCATGGCCACCATGGTCCGGGTGAATGACCCGGAACGGACGATGCTCGGTCAACATCAGGAAGCCTGGGTCGCCGACCAGCTCACCCGGTCCGTCGAGAGTGGGCGGTCTTGGCAGGTTCTCGCCAATCAGGTGATCATGGCCCGCGTCAACGCGCCAGATTTTACCCGAACGCTAAGTGAAAGCCAGAAATCGGCGCAACAGCTCGACCTGATTCAGGGCCTGATTGGTTTCAGCCAGTTGGGACTGCCATGGAATCTCGATGCCTGGGATGGGTTTCCGGCGGCACGGGACCGACTTTACGACAGCGCCGCGAAAGCTGGCGCGCGACTGGTGACCCTCACCGGTGACAGCCACACGGCATGGGCCAACACGCTGTTCGACAATGCCGGGCAAAGACGGGGCGTCGAATTCGGGACAACATCGGTAACATCTCCGGGCTTCGGGACCTACATGACCGGGGTCAATGATCTCGGCGACCAGTTCTCAGCCGCCAACAAGGAGGTCGACTGGCATGCCCCAAATGGAAATGGCTGGATGCTCGTGACTTTGAGCCAAAGCGATGTCCGGGCCGACTATTTCGAGGTCAGTGACGTTCGTCAAACCGACTTTACCTCTGCCCGGGTGAAAAGTTTCTCGGCCGCTCGCACAGGGTCCGGCCTCTCCCCCTTGGGGCCCACCTAAGCAATGCGTTCAAATATCGCGGCCAGACCCTGCCCGCCACCAATACACATCGTCTCCAGTCCGTAGGTCGCCTCACGCCTGTGCATTTCGTGGATCAGGGTTGTCAGAATTCTCATGCCGGTTGCGCCAACAGGGTGACCAAGCGAGATACCGGAACCGTTCACATTGATACGGTCATGGTCCTTATCTGACAGACCGAGCGCTTTCGTGCAGGCCAGAACCTGAGCGGCAAAGGCCTCGTTCAACTCAATAAGGTCCAGGTCCGTCAGTCCTAGGCCGGCACGATCCAGCGCTTGCTGTGATGAGGCTACAGGCCCAATCCCCATCACCTCCGGCCCAACCCCCGCTAAGGCCCAAGATTTCATTCTGACCAGCGGCTGAAGGCCCAACTTTTCTGCGAGGTCCATCGTGGTCACCAAGCAGGCCGCCGCCCCGTCATTCTGCCCAGAGGCGTTTCCTGCCGTCACTGTTGCCTCAGGGTCGACATCAAGGCGGATCGGCTTGAGCCGCGCGAGGGTCTCCAAATCTGTGTTCGAACGAACGTGCTCATCGGTGTCGATCACGCGGTCACCTTTGCGTTCTTTCACAGTGAACGGGACAATCTCCTCCGCAAACCGCCCGGATTCAATTGCAGCAGAGGCTCTGGACTGAGACCGAAAAGCCAGCATGTCCTGAGCCTCACGACTGATCTCATAATCCCGACGAAGATTCTCAGCCGTTTCAATCATCCCGCCTGGAACCGGATAGTGCCACCCACCTGCTGTCAAACGACCCTTGGTCAGTCCATCATCCAGTATCAAGCCTGGCCCTCTGATCCCCCAGCGCCCCTCATGTGTGTAATAAGGCGCCCGGCTCATAGACTCCGCGCCACCGGCCAGAACCAGATTGCTTCCGCCCGTCGCCACTTGCATGGTCGCATAAATGACCGCTTGTAACCCGGAGCCACATCGTCGGTCGATCTGTAGACCGCCCGCGCTGACGGGCAGCCCGGCATCGAGGCCAATAACCCGGCCGATCGCCGGCGCATCCATGGTGGGGTAACAGTTCGCGAAAATCAGATCGTCGATCCTCGCACCTTCAACTCCCGTCCTTTCGAGGATATCGCGCACAACAGCCGAAGCGAGGTGATGAACGGGTACGGATTTAAAGCCGCCACCAAACGCTCCGATCGCAGTTCGGCGGGGGGAGCATATCACTACGTCTCGCATAAGATGGCCTCGTCTTTTCTGGTACTGGGCAGACACTCCACCTTTTTACCATCAGATCGAAACAGGGCATGGTCAACCAACAACCTCAGACCGTCGCCTGACACCCGGCCGCTCCACCTTGAGACGCCCCCTGTCGTAGGCGACTGACCCCTATTGCATGGACATTTTCTCTGAAATTGGTATCCTATGTACGTTATAAAACAGATGGAGTTGTCATGAAGTCGTTGGCCAGCGCTCTACTAGTCGCCCTGATGGTGCCTTATGCATCAGCCCATGAGGTAAGTGTCAACTTCGACCCCACCACAGTTGAAGACTGGTCAGACACCTATGGGGAAAGAGAGGTCAGCTACCTCACCGACCGTGTCACAAGAGACATTTCAAGGGCGCTCGCAAATTCTACTCTCAACATTGCGTCTATCGAAGTCACCATACTTGACGCTAAGCCAAACCGTCCGACAACACAGCAGGCATCTGACCGGCTGGGTTTGGATCAGTTTCGTTCCTACTCTTTGGGGGGTATGTCGCTGCACGCTGAAGCCTTCAATTCTGAAGGTGTCCTGGTCGGCGATTACGCCTACAGGTGGTTCGAGAAAGACATCCGGTTGGCGGCTTACAGCCCGACTTGGGGCGATGCCAGCCGGGCTTCAGACCGCTTTGCAAGACAGTTTGTTCGCTCTCTCGCTGAAGACTGACAATCCCCGATCGCGGATTAGCAGGTCAAACGCGATCAAACAGCGGTTTCCGTCCCCGTTGAAGGTTCGGGCTAAAAGCGTCCGCTGAGCGTCAGCTTCGCGAGCAGTGGCGCCCCCACACTGACCTGATGAATGCTGTGTGATGTCGGAAAGTACAGCTGATTGGTCAGATTCTCGAAATTGAACTGGACCCGAAGCTTGTCAGAAATATTGTAATAAGCGGCTGCATCAAAACGGACATAGGCCGGAAGGGTCGGGTGTGGCCCATTCTGACCGATTTTATAGTCGGTGATAAACGAGTCATCCTGATATGTTACCCCGAGCCCGACGCTGAACTTTTCGGTCAATTGATAAGCGCCCCAAAAGGACGCGGTATTCTCAGGCAGCTCACGCGGCCTCTCTGCACCATTCTCTGTCTTCCCGCTGAGATAACTATATCCAGCCGCCAGAAACAGCCGGTCTGTAACATCGCCTTGGAGCTGTAGTTCGAACCCCTCAATGTCCAACCCACGAACCTCAAAAGCTTCGCCCGTCTGATCATCCCGGTCCGCACGCGTTTGATTATTTCGGAAATAAGCTGCGGTGAAACTCAAGCCAGCCGACAAATCCCACTTAAGGCCAATCTCGGTTTGTTCAAATTCATCCGGGTCAAGGCTTCCGGTGCTGGCATATTGTTCACCGGAGCGCGGCAAGAACGCTTCGCTATAACTCCCATAAACAGAAACATTATCCTGCGGCTTATAAATGACGCCGAGTCGGGGGGAGAGCTGGGTGTCCCGGCGGTCGGCAGATTGCGGCACCGTTAAATCCTGCAAATTCATGGTGCTCTGATAAAAGCTATCAAAGCGAAGCCCGAGCACGATATCCAGAGAGGAACTAACCTCTATTTGATCCTGCACAAAGACAGAAAAAACCTCCACAGAGCTTTCAGTTCGGTCGTTCAAAGACCCGGGAACAAAGAAATCGTTTTGGGTGCTGACGCCGTCAATGTTGACGCCCCGCCCTCCATTGAGAGCGAGCGGACGGGTGATCAGGAAGGTTTCATTATCGTCCGCGAAGCCGTTTGAAGACCAACGCGCATTATAACGATCATTATCGTTGCGTGTATCAAGATACTCCGCCCCACCGATCAGCGTATGGCTAATCGAGCCCGTATCGAAGCGTCCGACCAGGTTTCCCGAAAGCGATATACGACGGCGTTTGGTCGTGTCGACATAGCCATCCAGGGTCACTCGATCAGGGGTGACAACCTGATTATATCCAGACGCATAGAAGTTCTGGTAGAGCTTGTCATAGTCCCCGAAGGATACGGTGAACACACTCTTCAGATTTTCAGAAAATTTGGTCTGGAGATTTGCATTCAAAATATGGGCCTCAAACTCGGCTGTATTGAGGTCCGGGTCACCAAAAACAATCCTTTTGAAACCCTCCACCGGCCTCCCATCGGATCCCGTGGGAATACCTCTGTCAATAAAGCGTTCGTGATTGGCGTATTCATAAGAGACGTCCAAGGTGGTTGTCGGCGCCAAAATAAGCCGGGCGGTAGGATTTAGGCCGTAATTTCGCCCCTGATAAAAATCCCGATGGTTTCGTAAGCCTTCATAATAAGCATTGACCCGAAAACCAGCCTTATCAGACCAAATTCGGTTGCTGTCGATCTGGCCGCCACCGCCCCCAAAGGAGTCCACGTTAACCTGATAAGCGGTGAAAACATTATCAAGGCTGGCCTTCTTCGTGACACGATTTAGGATGCCGCCAGTCCCCCCTCGACCGAACAGCAGGGCATTTGGACCCCTTAAAATCTCAACCTGCTCCAAATTATAAAGCGACCGATAATACTGTACGTCATCGCGAACGCCATCGACGAAAAAGTCCGCCGTTGACCGAACACCGCGGAACACAATTGCGTCCCTGTGTCCTTCACCCTGAGAATTGTTCACGCCGGGTGTGTAATTGACGATATCGGAAACGCTGTCGAACCCCCGCTCCAAAATGTCATCTGCCGTCACGATAGAAAGACTTTGGGGCACATCGATGACTGGAGTCGGTGTTTTCAGGGCGTTGACAGTGTCGGCATAAAGATAATCCCCGACAACAATAATCTGATCGAGGGTTCTTTCTTCGGCCTCCTCCGCGAAGCCCGATGGGAGACCGGTCAAATATCCAAGCGAGGCCATCCCGAGAAAGCAATGTCGAAAAGAAATCATAGTTCAGGACGTCTCCAGCTTCGGCAGTGATAATCATTTTCATTCTCAGAAATCTTGATGGACAACGCCCTATCTTAGGTGCGAATGATTATCAATAGCATTCTTCGAGCTCAACCCTGAGCTTGGCTGGACCCGCCATCATTGCACGGGTTTTTCCAGACGTCCTTTCTGAGCATCTCAGACAAGCAGGGCAAAGGATCGCAAGCGAGACCTCGGCCTTCAGTCCTGGCACTCGCACAAACGAGCGAAATGGGGCCGACATCAAAAGTTGGGACCGAAAACAGGAGCCACCTTGAACGCACCAGAGGGCGGCGTTGGGGCCAAATAGAAATAGGTTTCAAAACGGTCTTGCTCAGAGCGACGAAGACTGATGGCCTCGTCGTCCACTCGCTCCCACCAGCCCATCGATATCACATGAACAGTAACCCCTCAGATCAGAAAGTTCTGCTCGAGTTTTTGTCTCTGATCCGATCCAATACCCAGAGTCTCTTCAAGGTAAGCATCCACAGAACCGGATTGTTTTTCAATCTGCGCCATTGCGGCCTCAAGGAACCCAACGGAAACCCCCACAAAAGGATGATAAACCTCCTCTGCATGTGACTTTCCGATATGAGCGTTGAACATCCTCGCCATTTCAGGAAGGCGTTCCGCAACATCCGCCGCGTCATTCGTGAGCTCATAATCTGCGACAATAGTATCGCGATCAGCGCCAAGAGCGTAATGTGTCAAAGCGCACAAAATACCCGTTCGGTCCTTGCCCGCCGCACAGTTCACCACCGCGGCCTGCTCAGGTTGAAGTTCAACCAAAGCTGAAAACCATTCGCTGAAAAGGTCGACATGCTGAGGCTTATAAGGGGCCGCCTGATAATACTCGATCATCCATTGATGAGCCATTGGTGCATCAACAGCAACCTCGCTCAGGAAACGGACATGTGGGGCTTCCTTTGCCCGCCCTTTAGTGCTGCTGAGAACTCTAACGCCCTCGACTGGCCAAGCGTGACCATGACGCTCACGCTCATCGGGGCGGCGTAAGTCAGCCTGGACCCGAATATTGAGCCGTCCAAGAGCCTCAATATCAGCAACAGTTGCCTCTCCAAACTGGGCCGATCGATACAGGCGCCCTGTCATGATCGTGCGGCCACCTGCCACCTCATAACCACCGAAGTCCCGGAAGTTCCGGATACCATCGAATTGGTGAACACGATCCTGCATCTTCGTCTGCCTTCCCTTGAACTCCATCTGGAGCAATATCTTCTCACATCCACCCTTCTAGCGAAAAGGTGGTTCCGCAAAGGCCCTCAATTTTCGCGAATGCAAGGCCACGCCTTCGTGTGCAAGTTTCTCAAGAGTCGCCACTCCGATTTTCAAATGCTGACTGATGGAGCGCTCATAAAACTTGTTCGCCGCACCGGGTAGCTTGAGCTCGCCATGGAGCGGTTTATCCGAGACGCAGAGAAGAACCCCATACGGAACCCTCAGCCTGAAACCATTCGCAGCGATAGTTGCGCTCTCCATATCTATGGCGATGGCTCTGGACTGATTAAACCGGCGCGTGGAATCTGTGATCCGTAATTCCCAGTTTCGATCATCCGTCGTAGCGATTGTTCCTGTTCGCAACCGTCTCTTCAAATCATCACCTGACTCACCGGTAACCTCGGCGGCCGCCTCCTGTAATGCAACCTGGACCTCTGCAATGGGAGGCACGGGGATATCGGGCGGCAACACAGCATCCAGCACATGATCATCTCTCAGATAGGCGTGCCCTAGAACATAGTCTCCGATCGCCTGCGAATGCCGCAACCCTCCACAATGACCAACCATAATCCAGCATTCGGGTCGCAAAACCGCCAGATGGTCGGTGATTGTCTTTGCATTCGATGGTCCGACCCCAATGTTCACCAGAGTTATGCCGCAGCCACCTTCAGCCGTGAGGTGATATGCCGGCATCTGATAACGTCGCCCGGAGGCATCATTAATGATACCCCGAGCTTCCGAATCGTCCGTATCAAGGGTCGGGCCACCAGACACCGCCAGACGCCGGTATCGCCCTTTTTCAGAAATTCTTCGCAGACCCCAGTCACAGAACGCATCCACATAACGATGGTAGTTCGTGAAGAGGACATACCGCTGAAAATCAGCTACCCGCGTGCCCGTGTAATGCTCCAAGCGTTTCAGGGAAAAATCTGTGCGTAAACCATCAAACAAGGCGAGGGGCCTTGTTTCGTGACCCTGGATATCTTCTCCATCGGCAATTTCATCACCGATATCGCCAAGGCGCGGTGACGGAAACCAGCGCGCCAATTCTGCAGGATTGATTTCATCCAAGCCATCCGCGTGACCCTGCTCCCAGACATACGCATAGGGTATCTCCTGCGCGGATCTCCGGACCTCGACCGTAATATCGTAATCCTCCAAGAGGGGTTGGAGCTGTTCCAGAAGATAGCGACGAAAGAACTCAGGTTGGGTAACCGTCGTCGTATAGGTTCCCGGCTCTGAAATCTTGCCGAAAGCTCGCGAGATTGGGGGCGGCGGGCCATCAGGATTGTACATGATGACCAGCTCAGGATAACAGAAGATTCCCTCCGCACGTTCAGACGGGTCAGGCGTCTGACCGTGCCTGAGATAAGCTTGCAAGGCGGAGGTGAGCGCCGATACCGAGTCCTGATAGATACGGTCCAAAGCACCAATTATATCGCTGGGGGAGGTGGAAGTTTCAAACATGAGTTAAAGTGCTATGCGGAATGGATCGGGTCAATCTGATAGCCAACCTGATCTGAGGACGAAACGGGACCGGATCTTGTTTTTGATGCGGCGGTGATCAAGAGACTTACGATTGAAATAGATCATCACCCCTAATGACAGGATGCTGCGTCTCAACTCACCGCTGCGCTCAAAACCCTGTTCGTACCCAATGCCCCATTTTTCGTCCGGCCTTCGCCTCTTGCTTGCCGTACAGCGTGACAATAGAGCCCTGCGGTGACACCTCGAATGGGGTGAGCGCATCTGCACCGAGCAGATTCCCCATTTCCGCGTCGAACAGTCTTGTGACAGGCCCAAGGGGCCAGCCAGACACCGCCAAAATATGCTGTTCGAACTGCCCTGTGACGCAGGCTTCAGGCGTCCAGTGCCCGGAATTATGAACGCGGGGTGCAAGCTCATTGGCCAGAAGTTGGCCATCCTCAAGAACAAAGAACTCAAGCGCCAGAACACCCACATGCCCCAATGCATCTGCCACCCTCACGGCCGCCTCCCGGGCCGCTTCCTCGATCCCTGCATCCGCGCCGGAGGGCACAATGGAGCGATGGAGCACACCATCCACATGCTCATTTCGCGGCACATCATAACACAGCGTTTCGCCCGTGATCGACCTTGCCACCAGCGTCGAGACCTCACAGGTAAAAGGGATAATCTCTTCCAGAACGCAAGGCTGTGCGTTCAAATCGGCGAAGGCGCCCTCAAGATCATCACCTGCCGATACCCGCCTCTGGCCTTTCCCATCATAGCCGTCGCGACGGGTTTTCAAGATGCCCGAGCCCCCGAGCTCCTCCAATGCGGAAGCCAGGTCGGTCAGGTTGTTCACCGGGCGAAATCCCGCTGTCTGCACGCCGCAATCAGACAGGAAGGTCTTTTCTTGCAGCCGGTCTTGCGCAACCTCAAGCGATCGCGCGCCCGGGCGGACCAAACACCCGGAGGCTGTGAGGTGATTCACGGCCCCGACAGGGACATTCTCAAACTCATAGGTGACCACGTCACAAGTTTGAGCCCAAGACAGCAGCGCGGGCAGATCATTGTAATCTGCGACAACATTATCAGCGGCAACACGCGCCGCCGGACAATCACGCTCAGGACAGTAGACCGAGGTGTCGAACCCTAACCGCGCGGCCGCGCCCGCCAGCATTCGCCCCAGCTGTCCCCCACCAATGATTCCAATTCTGGCTCCAACCGGCAGCGTCATTTGATATCCGGGCGCTCGGCCACCGCGGCGGATTGCTGGCTTCGGAACGCATCGAGGCGCAACGCGACTTCGGCATCTTCCAGCGCGATGATGGAGGCCGCAAGGAGACCCGCATTGGCCGCACCTGAATCACCAATGGCCAGTGTTCCGACGGGAATGCCTTTCGGCATCTGCGCGATGGAGAGAAGGCTGTCGACACCGCTCAATGTTCGGGACTGTATCGGCACGCCCAAAACCGGCAGGGCGGTCATCGCCGCCGCCATTCCGGGAAGATGTGCGGCGCCACCAGCGCCGGCAATCAATACGCGCAATCCCCGTTTTCGGGCCGAGCGCGCATAATCGTAAAGGCGGTCCGGTGTGCGGTGAGCCGAAATTATTCGGCTCTCATAGCTTACACCAGTTAGATCTAGCATCTCGCAGGCCAACCGCATCGTTGGCCAATCCGATTGGCTGCCCATGATCACTCCGACCAGGGGGGCCGATTTATCTGAGGGTTCGGTCACATGGGCCTCAATCGCAAAGCGCGCACAATAAAAAGCCCAGTTCAGACGTCAACATCCGACATGACTGGGCAGTCTCGATCCAAAGGCCTAAACTAAATACATGGCCGATTCCCGTATGCCCTTCAATGGTGAGTCCACCCCCACGGTTGAAACCAAAAGATGGCGCACATTGCTCCGCGATCTGAATGTCAGAGGGGCTGAGTCACAAGGCCCTCCTGAAGACGCCTTGGTCGCGCTGTGTGAAGAAATAGGGAATTTGAGAGCCCATATAAAAGACCTGACCGGAAAACTGCAGAAGGCGGAGACGCTGGCGGACAATGACGCCCTCTGCCCGGTCTTCAATCGACGGGCCTTTCTGCGAGAATTGAGCCGCGAGATTTCACTTTGCCACAGACACAAGACCTCGCTGTCACTCCTTTACCTTGATCTTGACCATTTCAAGCAAGTCAATGACCGCTTTGGTCACGCAGTCGGTGACCAGATTCTTGTTGATCTGGCCGGACATTTAACCAGCTCGGTCCGGCAGAGTGACATCGTAGGTCGACTGGGAGGTGACGAATTCGCCATCGCCCTGCCCAGGGCCACCTACCCGGACGCCTGCAGCAAAGCCACCCGCCTGATGAGTTCGATCGACAGCGCACTCTGGGCCGGTACCGCTACAAATGGCCAGGGTCTGAAGATCGGTGCATCGTGCGGGGTTGTAACCTGGAACACCAGAGACAATGCCGAGCGGCTTCTGAAACAGGCCGACGCTGACATGTACAAGGTGAAGGTGCTCAGGCGCCAGAAGGGGGCCTGATGATTGACCCGTGATCGTGACAGGCACGAGTTTTCATGATCTACTTCTGCTCTCTGGGTGTTTCCAAAGTCAGCAGGAGGAGTGTGTTCATGTCCTTGAAAGGTCGGATTGAAGAACTGTCCCGAAAGCATCGACAACTCGATGAAGCGATCGCCGAAGAACAAAAAAGACCTGCCGCAGATGTCACTTATCTGAAGGACTTAAAACGCCAGAAACTCCGAATTAAAGAAGAATTGGGATATCTCCGCACAGGTTAGTGACCACTGGTCGGTACTGGCCTGCCCAGTCTGCCGAAGGAACTCACCATGGAAAAACCGGTAACCGTCCTTCTGGGCCTGGGTCAGACCGTTGGCGAGGCCATAGCACGGCGTATGCTGGACGACGGACAGGAGGTTCTGGCCGTGGACCCCAGTCAGTCTTTACTCGACGAATTGCGCAAAACGGCCGGCCCGAAAGTGGCCCATCTGCATGGAGCGGTGCATACCCGGCTGGGTCTCCGCAACGCACTTTCAGCGGCGATGGAAACCTTCCGGCGGGTTGACCACGTTATTGCAATTCCTGACCTGCCCGACGGAGATAAGGTGTTGGACCTTGATATCGGGTCCTTTGAAGCAAACCTGACCCGCGCCGTCCGAGGGGCCGTTGAAACGATTAGAATCTTCACCTCCGCAATGGTGGAGCACAGGGAGGATCCCGGGTCGACCCTGGAAAGGTCCCGTCAGGTCGGCAGTTTTACCTTTGTCTTATCCCTAGGGGTTCACTTGTCCCAGCCGGGAACATTCACAGAAAGCGTGACCCAGCACGCCATCTTCGGGGCCGTAAAGGCAGCATCCGTTGAGCTCGCTGAGCTCGGCATCCGGGTTAATGCCGTGATCGCCTTAAGGCCACGCACAGAACAGCAAGAAAACTGGCTCAAGTCACGCACGCCTTCCGGGCGACCGGCCATGGCCGAAGAAATCGCTGAGACCGCACTGTTCCTCAGCCGACCTGAAGTCGCCATCATGACGGGGCAAGCGGTGGTCTTGGACGGCGGGCGCCAGCGTCTTTCTGGGCTCGCCATTCACCAAGATGACTAGACCTGCGCCCTATCTTTTCGGGTGGCAGATAACGGGCATCCAAGTGTAGCCCTTGACAAAAGCACCAGATGTGAGTGCCGGCTCCTCAAGCACTTCAATGTGCTCAAACCTCTGCATAATTTCTTCCCACAGGATCCTGAGTTGCAATTCACCCAGCCGGTTTCCGACGCATCTGTGGATACCAAAGCCAAAGGACAAATGATTGCGCGCCTGATCTCGGTCAATGATCAGCCGGTTGGGGTCCTCTTTCCAGAACCGCTCATCACGATTTCCGGACACGTACCACATAGCGATCTGATCCCCTTTCTTAATCGTCTTGCCATGCATCTCGACATCCTCGAGAGCTGTCCGACGCATGAAAGCCAGCGGCGTCTGCCACCGAATAACTTCTGAAACCATATTCGGGATCAGGCTGGGGTTGGCCTTGAGTTTTGCATATTCCTCGGGGAATTTATTGAGGCCATAGACTGAGGCACTCATGGAATTCCGTGTCGTATCATTGCCGCCGACAATGAGCAGGATCATATTCCCAAGCAGCTCCTGAGGTTGCATATCCCGGGTTTTTTCACCATGCGCCAGAAGGCTGAGAAGATCATTTCGCAGGGGCTGGTTTTTTTTCTCCTGGAACAGCCCCATGAAGGTCGACAGGCATTCCAGCAGCTCTTCACGCCACTGATCCTCACCGCCAGGACAAATGTCTGGATTATAGCGATTGGTCGAAACGTCTGACCAACGTGTCAATTTCCGCCTCTGTTCGAAAGGGAAATCGAACAAGGTTGCAAGCATCATCGTGGTCAATTCGATGGACACGGTATCAACCCAATCGAAAGGCTCATTTACCGGCAGGGAGTCGAGCAGGTTTTGGGTCCGTTCCCGGATGATTGGTTCAAACACTTTGAGCATGTTAGGGGCAACAGCCGGCTGCACAGTCTTACGCTGTTCAGCATGACGTGGCTCGTCCATCGCGATGAACATGGGGAGTTCAAAGTCTGCCACAGGCTCACCCAGAACAATCCCACCATGCTCCCAGCTGGACGAAAACCGCTGGTGGTCGATGTCCACCTTCATGATGTCTTCATACCGCGTGACGGACCAAAAGGGGCCCACAAAACTATCTGGCGTCCAGTGCAAAGGGGCTTCATCCCGCATTCTTTCAAATCGTTCCCAATAAGCACCACGCCGCCAGATTTCAGGGTCCACGATATTGAGATCGTCCAAAGACAAGTCCTTGGCGTCCGGGATTGGATCATCAAAACGCAGATAGGTCTCGTGTACCGGATCACGAACGGTGATCTTTGGTCGTTCCAGTCCATGTGCAATTTTCTGAGATGTATCTGCCAAGTTTGCCTCCATTGGTGGGCCCTGAGCCGACCCCAAAACGTTTTCCGAAGCTTAGCATAGTCTGAAATCAAAAACTATGACGCTAGCGTCATTTTTTTATGATGGAATTTGAGAGGGGTGCCGTTCGCCCCGAGCCGCAACAATCGCGGTGGTAATGGCGTTACACAAGCTACGTCTCTCTGCACATGTCAGAAACCGCCCGACAACCCAGCTCCGTCTGCCATGACTTAAGCGAAGTTCGTTGTCCCGTCTGGACATCTGGACCAAATCGACCCGGGCAAACGCCGTTGGCAAGCTCGCACTCCGCGGGCTTTGTCCAGGTTCATAGTGATGCAGGTCAATTCTGTCGGCGCTGACGCGGATATGGGTCTGCATTCTTTGTCGGCGAAAACTGGTCCGAAAGCCAATCCAAATCGCAAGGGCATCAAGGCCCAGAAAGCCGATTACGGGAAACGCGCCCATATAAAGGAATAGGATCCCGGCACCAAAACTCACCATGCCTGTCACAGCTATAATCACACCAAACGCAGCAGGGCTCATGGACCGGTTGGGGCGCAGGACGGCGTCCATGTAGAGAGTTGGTTGCTGATCCGTCATCGGATCAAGAATGTCGGCAATATCCATGAAACGACAATGTGGCCTTGCGCCACAGAGACAGGTTCGTAATTCTGAAAACATGACCAGGACGCCGAAACCCCGCAAACGAGCCCCCCGTACTTTTGGCCAAACGAAGGCAGCGAGCCTGTTCGCCAGGCTGGCCGAAAACCGACCTGACCCGCAAACTGAATTGAACTTCGTGAACCCCTACACATTACTCGTTGCTGTCGCTCTATCTGCCCAGGCCACGGATGTTGGGGTGAACAAAGCAACAAAGGACCTCTTCCGCAGGGCGAAGACGCCAGAGGAAATGCTGGCACTCGGCGAAGAGGGTGTCGCCCGGCATATACGAACCATCGGTTTATGGAGAAACAAAGCTAAGAATGTCATCTCGATGAGCCGCATACTCCTAAGTGATTATGGGGGCGTCGTCCCTGAAGATCGTGAGGCGCTAGTCAAACTGCCGGGGGTCGGACGAAAAACGGCCAATGTGGTGCTGAATGAGGCTTTTGGGCATCCAACCATCGCCGTCGACACCCATATTTTCAGGGTCTCGAACCGCACAGGCCTCGCCCCTGGCAAAACACCGGACGAAGTCGAGCAAAGCCTGGAACGAACGACGCCCCCGGCCTACAAAAACGGGGCACATCACTGGCTGATCCTACACGGGCGCTATGTCTGCACGGCACGCAGACCGAAATGCTGGATCTGCCCCATTTCCGACCTGTGCAGATTTAAAGAGAAAACCCCCGCGCCGAGGCAGATATCATCGCTTGGCCCCAAACCTGCAGACCTGGAGGCTGGACCTTCAATGAAGTAGAAACGCGGTCGGGCAAAACTGGTGATCATGAAACCTGCCTATTATGCCTTACGGGACGATGCTGTCATTCTGGCTGCCTTGTTTATTGTCTGTTTCGCGGGGATCCTCCTGGTTGGGAAACCGAGTACCATAATAGACGAGCGAACTAAGACTTCGCGGCCTCAGCCCTTGACAATATCGCCCATGTCCGTGGGCGTCCCGTTACGGCCCGAAATCGCTGTTTCCGCACCCCGCCAGCTTGGTCCAACAGAGCTTATCCCGACAGCACAGTCCTTTATCACGCTATTTGGAGAACACAGCGTTGAGCCCTGGCGTCCCGCGGACCGGACATCTCCTGAAGTCGGCTTCTGGCGAAATGATTTCAGCCCAGCCCGTGTATGGTCTGAGGTGGATGGTTTACGGCTTGAAATCTCAGAAAGTCCAAGAGGCGCCGGAGCGCGGTATCCCTGGTCGGGGGGTGAAATTCGAAGTCAAGACAGGTACGGTTACGGCCGATACGACGTGGTGATGAAACCAGCCAGAGGATCCGGCTTGGTATCGACCTTCTTCACCTATACGGGCCGCGACACGGGGACCCCACACGATGAAATCGATATCGAATTTGTGGGCAACAACACCCGAAAAGTTGAGTTCAATGCTTGGCGAAATGGTAAGTCCTATGGCGATCTGGTGTTCGATCTG
>CAJXMY010000023.1 GCA_913056435.1 uncultured Hyphomonadaceae bacterium
ACCATTTTAACGTTCTCCTCTGTCCTGCACGTCAGTCTGGCGGAAACAGCGGTAAAGACCAAGGCCTGACGGAGGGAGAGCGAAGATGACACGGCTGCAGCGAACTCCGTATCTGGTGCTGCACAAGGAGCAAACCCCGCTCAAGGAGGTTTATGGCAGTTCCGATGGAACGGTGGTTGTCGAATGTATGCGCATCGTCCCTGAGGGTCTTCCTTCAAAGATGGCCATTGTGTTTTCTCATCCGATTGGCGGCGGGGCCTTTTTGCCCCTGGTCAACGCGCTGGCGCGGGCCGGGCACCACGTCATTTACGCCAATACCCGATACCGGGGAAATGACACCGCTCTGATCATGGAGAAGTGTGTGGCTGATCTTGGAGCCTGCCTCCGGGATGCGCGAAAGCGGTTTGGATATGAGCAGCTGGTGCTCGGCGGTTGGTCGGGTGGGGGCTCCCTGTCCCTGTTCTATCAGGATCAGGCGGAGGCCCCCCATCTGACGCACACACCCGCCGGTGACCCTTATGATCTGACGCAGATGGATCTGCTGCCGGCTGACGGAGTCATGCTTCTCGCCGCCCATGTTAGCCGCGCGGCCACACTGACCGAGTGGATGGATCCGTCCATTACGGATGAATCGAAGCCCTTTGAGCGGCAGCGTGATCTGAACATTTACGATCCCGACAATCCGAACAAGCCGCCCTATGACGACGCTTATGTGGAGCGCTACCGTTCGGCGCAGCGAGACCGGAATCATCGGATCACGTCCTGGGTTCGGGATCAGCTCAGGGCGTTGACATTGAGCGGGACCCCTCAGGCGGAGCGTGCTTTCTGCGTGC
This sequence comes from uncultured Hyphomonadaceae bacterium, assembly GCA_913056435.1. Lineage (GTDB taxonomy): Bacteria > Pseudomonadota > Alphaproteobacteria > Caulobacterales > Hyphomonadaceae > Henriciella. The sequence goes on from CAJXMY010000023.1 coordinate 834, forward strand.
ACGGAACCATGGCCGATCTGCGCTGGACGGACCCGACGCAGGATCCCTCCGACCGGCGGCCCTACACCTGCTATCTGGGGGAACCCGTTCTGGCCAATGACGGGCCGGTCGGCCTGTCGCGATTCACGACCCTGCGCTCATGGATGAGCCAGTGGAGCCTCGAAGCGAGTGCGGCTCATGGCGAGAAAAATGCTGAACGGATAAGCTGTCCAGTCCTGGTTCTGAACAACACAGCAGACCTGGCCTGTACACCCAGCCACGCCCGGCGTCTGTTCAATGCCGTGGGGCATGACCGTAAGGAGCTCCACCACGTTCAGGGCGCAGACCACTATTATATCGAACGCGCTGACCTCTTGCCCGAGGCTGTGGACATCTGTTCGGACTGGTTAAGGCGCCAGGGGTTCTGTTAGGGCGTCCTTGCAGCTTTCTCGTCCAGCCCTGACAGGCCCTGGCGGGCAATCAGCTGATCGGCGACCGTGTCGAGGTCAATTCCCCGTGCGCGGAGGGCCACAAGGGCGTGATAGAGCAGGTCGCTGGCTTCGGCTGCGATCGCATCATCCCCTTCCGATGAGATCGCAAGTGCGAATTCAACGCCTTCTTCACCGGCTTTCTTGGCGCAGGTTAAAGGCCCGCCGGCCAGCAAGCGTGCTGTGTAAGAGGTTTCGGGACTGGCCCCTGCGCGGGCGTCAATTGTGCGGGCGAGATGTGCAAGGGCTTCGGCAAGGCGTGTCGCAGGACCAAGCGCATTATCTGACATGTCGGGCTCCGTTCGAAAGGATTAAAGGGGACGCACGGGTGCGCCGGCATCGGCAAGGGCCCGGCGGGCTTCTTCAAGCGTGACCTCGCCAAAATGAAAAATCGAGGCGGCGAGGACGGCGCTCGCGCCCCCCTCCAAAATGGCCGGAGCGAGGTCTTTCGATGATCCCGCACCACCTGAGGCAATGACCGGGACATTTACCGCCCCGCTGACGGCCTTGAGAAGGTCCAGATCATAGCCTGACTTGGTGCCGTCACGATCCATACTGGTCAGCAAAATTTCGCCGGCGCCGCGCGCTTCAACCTCACGGGCGAAGTCGACCACATTGATACCCGTTCCCCGTCGTCCGCCATGCGTGAAGATTTCCCATCCATCCTGTGCGGCACGCGCATCGATCGCGACCACAACACATTGACGCCCGGCTTTGCCGGCGCAGGCAGACACCAGCTCCGGATCAGCAACAGCGGCAGAATTAATGGCCACCTTGTCTGCGCCGGCGCGGAGAAGCTGGAGCATATTCTCCACGCTGCGGACACCGCCGCCGACCGTCAGTGGCATGAAACATTGCTCGGCTGTCGCGCTGACCACGTCGAGCAATGTGCCCCGGTCCTCGTGACTGGCAGTGATATCAAGAAAACACAGCTCGTCCGCCCCCTGAGCGTCATAGGCTCTGGCCAGTGCAACCGGATCGCCAGCGTCCCGAAGGTCGACAAAATTTATGCCCTTCACGGTACGTCCGTCCTTGACGTCCAGACACGGTATGATGCGGGTCTTCAGCATGGCGCCTGCCATAGGCTGAATAAGGGCGAAGGGAAAGCCCTGAGGCCTTGCGATTGAGTTTCCGGGGAGCTATTCCAGCCCGAGGCTAGCTGGAGGCGAGGAGACCTCATGACAATCAGGGTTGGTATCTTTGCCATACTATCCGGCGGGATCTTTTGTCTTCTTCCGGCTTTTTCCGATTCGGGTCCAAGCCGACAGGGTAGCCCGGTGACGCTCGGTTATGTCGAGGACGCTTATCTCGGGCGTCTCGGTCTTGAAATGAAGGCGAAGCTCGATACCGGGGCAGACACGAGTTCACTCTATGCCCGGGATATGCGCGTCTACAAAAAATCCGGCAGTGATAACTGGGTTGAATTCAGGGTAATCGGCAAGAATGGGCGGTCCATCCGATATGATCAGAATGTGATATCCTTCGTCGCCATCAAGCTGAAATCGGGCGGGACACAGCGCCGCCCTGTGATCCATCTTCCCCTCTGCGTGGGCGGTGTCTCCGGGCTCGCCGAATTCACGCTCGCGGACCGGGAACAATTTGAATATGGCGTTCTGATCGGCCGAGAATTCCTTGCCTCTCGAATTGTTGTCGACTCGGGGAAGACTTTTGCTGCTGACAACACATGCGACGCGGCCGACCGTGACGAGTGAACTGCATTCCCGGATTTTGGCACTCGGGCTGATACTGGCCGGTGTCTTTGTCTTTCTTCACAAGGCAATAACCCTCGATTATCCGATTTTTCCTGATGAGACCCGGACGGTCTGGAATCTCGAAATCCTGATCGAATTCGCCGCTGATAACCGGCCCGTCAGGATCGAGTCTTTTTTGCCGGCCAAGTCCGAAGAGCGGGAGCTCGTGGACGAGCAATTCTACAGTGGCCCCTTTGGCCTGCGTCTTGACCAGGAGGGGGAGAATGGCAACCGCAAGGCCATTTGGACCTATCGATATCCCGAAGGACCCAAGGTCCTGCGCTATCGGACGACCCTGGTGGAGGAAACGCGTGACACGCCCTTGCCGCCGGAGATGCAACGGGAGAACAGAGGCGGTGATGTCTTGTTCGAAACCAGTCTCGAACGACAGGCTTTCCTCGTCTGGATGTCCAATCTGCGCCGTCAGTCTGCCGATAAGGAGACGCTGGTGGACCTTATGCTGCAGGAGTTATTTTCAACCAATCTGTCCGACGAAGTCGCAGCGCTGGTTCGGCCGTTGCCGCCGCCCTTAGATCGTCTGGAGCTTGCGCGTATGGTTCTGGAAACACAGGGTGTTCCGGCACGGATCGCGAATGGCGTGATCCTGGATGATGCCCGGCGACGGGCGGAAACCGTGAGCTGGCTGGAATACCATCTGAACGGGAAAGACCGGCGTTATTTCACCCTCGGCAATCCTTCGGTCTTTTTTCCGCTCTGGTATGGCCTTGATGAGCTGGTCGATGCTGACGGCGTGACGGAGCTGTCCACCCAGCTCAGCCTTCAGCCGTCCCGTCTGGCTGGGGGCTCCGGCGCGGCCAGTGGTCTCGGCAATGATGACCCCTTGCTCAGCCTGTTTAGTTTCGACAAGCTCCCCCTGACCACTCAGCTCGTCTATCAGGTGCTGCTGACAATTCCGGTTGGCATTTTGATCCTTGTCTTCCTGCGCCAGTTTGTCGGCATTCAGACCCTTGGGACCTTTATGCCCGTGCTGATTGGGATCGCCTTCCGGGAAACGGCGCTTCTGACAGGCCTGCTCCTGTTCAGCCTGCTGATTGGGCTCGGGCTGGCACTGCGTTTCTATCTCGAGCGCCTGAAGCTGCTTCTGGTGCCCCGCCTCGCGGTCGTCCTCGTTTTCATCGTGCTCTGCATGGCGGTCATAACCACACTGACTGCGGAGTCCGGTGTTCGGATCGGCCTCTCAATTTCACTGTTTCCCATGGTCATTCTGACCATGACCATCGAAAGAATGTCGATTGTCTGGGAAGAATACGACGCGGCAGAGGCCATGAAGCAGGGACTTGGCAGCCTCGCGGTCGCCAGCCTGACTTATCTTGCCATGACCAATTCCCAGGTCGAATACATGATGTTCAATTTTCCTGAATTGCTGCTGGTCATTATGGGGCTGTGCCTCCTCATGGGGCGCTATATGGGCATGCGGCTGAGTGAGTTAAGGCGGTTCCGCGACTTATCGAGGCCGGAATGAGGCCGTTTTTTCCGAGCCTTGCAGAACTGAATCGAAAAGGGGTGATGGGCCTCAATGAGCGTAATTTGCGGCTCGTCACAGAGCTGAATCCGCGCCACCTCATGCGTCTGGTCAACGATAAATCTATCACGAAGAACCTCGCAATCGCAGCTGGAATCCCGACCCCGGAACTGGTCGGTACGATTCGCACCTCCTGGGATATGCGGGGTCTGGCGGAGATGCTGGCCCGGCCGGGGGGTGTGGCCATTAAGCCGGCGAACGGGTCACAGGGCAATGGCATTCTGGTCATCACAGACCCCGTTGCGGGGGGCTATCGTCTGGCCAATGGCCAAAGGATCACGTTTTCCGACCTCCGCTTTCATGTGATGAACATCCGGTCGGGCATGTATTCCCTGGGTGGGCTGCCTGACACCGCGCTGCTGGAGGAACGGGTTCGCTTTGCGGAAGTGTTTGATGACATCAGCTTTAAAGGCGTTCCCGATATTCGCATTATTGTCCTGAAGGGTGTGCCGATCGTGGCCATGCTGCGCCTGCCCACCGCCGTCTCGGATGGAAAAGCCAATCTGCATAAGGGTGGTGTCGGTGTGGGTCTTGATTTGACCAGCGGGGTCAGTCGTCTGGGGATGCAATATAACGGATTGATCGATCAGCATCCGGATACCGGTAATCCGTTGATGGGTCTCAAGACACCCTTCTGGGAGGAGATGCTCTCCATGGCTGCGCAAGCCTATGATGTCACAGGCCTCGGATATCTCGGTGCAGACATCGTCATTGATGCAGATCGCGGCCCTTTGTTGCTGGAGCTGAATGGAAGACCGGGGATTGCGATCCAGGTCGCGAACCGGTTCGGTTTGCGCGCCCATATCGAGCCGGTTTTAGCGCGTGACACCTCCGGTATGAGTGTTGCGGAGCGCATCGCCTTTGGCCAGGAGGTCTATCTGTCGGTTCATGCACCCGTTTCTGCATCATAAGGAAAGCCCGCCGCGCGTTGGCGCGGCGGGCTTTCCCGAACCTGTGATTGGCTTTTACAGGGCGTCTGTCAGCTCCGGAACGGCATTGAACAGATCGGCAACCAGCCCGTAATCGGCCACCTGGAAGATCGGCGCTTCCTCGTCCTTGTTGATGGCGACAATGATCTTGGAGTCCTTCATTCCGGCAAGGTGCTGGATGGCGCCGGAAATCCCGATCGCGATGTACAGCTCCGGCGCGACAATCTTGCCGGTCTGGCCGACCTGATAGTCATTGGGGGCATAGCCGGCGTCCACGGCGGCCCGAGATGCGCCAATCGCCGCGCCCAGCTTGTCCGCCAGGGGAACGACGATCCTCTGGAACTCGGCTTCCGACCCCAGAGCCCGGCCGCCTGAGACCACGGTTTTGGCTGCTGTCAGCTCGGGTCTGTCAGATTCAACAACGTCTTCCGAGACGAAGGCGGCCTTGAAGGGGCCTTCTGGCGCGCTGATGGTTTCGACCGCGGCGTTCCCACCGGCGGCGGTAGCCTCAAAGGCCGTGCCGCGGACGGTGACCACCTTCTTTGCATCGGACGATTTCACTGTGACGATTGCATTACCCGCATAGATCGGGCGAACGAAGGTATCCTGTCCTTCCAGGCCAATAATGTCAGACAGCTGCATTACGTCGAGACGCGCGGCAATGCGCGGCGCGACATTCTTGCCCATGGTTGAAGCCGCTGCAAAAAGTGCATCATACTGATCCATCATCGGAACAATCAGGGCTTCCATGGCTTCGGCCAGTTGCTTGTCATAGGCAGCGCCATCCGCATGCAGGACTTTGCGAACCCCGGACAGGGTTGCGGCCTGAGCGGCAACGTCGTCAGCGCCCTGACCGGCGACCAGAATGTCCACGTCTCCGCCAAAGGCAAGCGCGGCTGTCAGGGTTTTGGCTGTTGCATCGGACAAAGTCGCATTATCGTGTTCGGCAATTACCAGTACGGCCATTAGACAGCTCCCGCAGTTTTAAGTTTTTCGACGAGCGTGGTGACATCCTCTACCTTTTCACCTGCTTCGCGCACCGGAGGTTCAGTGACCTTCACGACGGTCAGGCGTGGCGCAATGTCGGCGCCATAGTCTTCCGGGCTCTTCATATCAATTGGCTTTTTCTTTGCCTTCATGATGTTTGGCAGGGACGCATAGCGGGGTTCGTTCAGCCGCAGATCCGTTGTCACGATTGCCGGACCGTCAAGGGCAAGGGTCTGGAGCCCGCCATCGACTTCCCGGGTCACCTGCAGCGCGCCATCGCCAGCCTTCACTTCGGATGCGAATGTGCCCTGAGGCCAGCCCAGAAGGGCCGCCAGCATTTGACCCGTCTGGTTGCAGTCATCGTCGATCGCCTGCTTGCCCAGAATGACCAGACCGGGGGCTTCTTCCTCGACGATCTTTGCCAGAATCTTGGCAACGCCGAGGGGCTCAACCGCGTCGTCCGTTTTGACCAGTATACCCCGGTCCGCACCCATGGCCAGGGCGGTACGGATGGTCTCCTGTGCCTGTTGTGGTCCAATAGAAACCACCACGATTTCTTCGACACTGCTCGCCTCTTTCATGCGGACTGCCTCTTCGACCGAAATTTCGTCAAAGGGATTCATAGACATTTTGACATTGGCGAGATCGACGCCGCTCTGGTCGGATTTGACCCGGACCTTCACATTATAGTCGATAACGCGCTTGACCGGTACGAGGACCTTCATGGGCGTCTCCTGTTTTTTCATACATCTCTGCCGGGCAGGTACCCGTCTGGATACAGAAACGCAAGGCTTCCGCTCACGTAAGGGTCAATTTGGCGCGATTAAGGCCTAAGTCCAGCATCCGGGGGATCAGTCGGCTTCGGGATCGAGGTCGATATCGCCCCCACCGGCAGTCTCCCGAAGGCGGGCCAGGCGTTCTGCCAGATCATCCTCTTCTGCGCCGGGTTCAGGTTCTGCTTTGGCCTCGGAAACGGGCTCCGCCGTTTGGGGAGCCTTGGCCCTGGGCTTTGCGCTGGCTTTGGCTTTTGGCGCGGCTTTTGGCTTGGGCTTGGCCCTGCTTTTTGCTCTCGGTTTCGGAGAGGATGCCGTCTGTGCAGGGGCTGCGGGGGTCTCCGCAGCGGTGGCCTCTGTGGGAGACTCTGCCCGCGGGTCGGGCTCGAAGGAGGCCAGAACGGTCTCGGAGCCGATCAATGTCTGACCCGGCCAGGCCGTTATTCTGGCGCCCTCCGGGACATAGAGGTCGCACCAGCCACCCAGGCGCAGGATCCCGATTTGACGACCAAGGCGGACGGCGTCACCCGGTTCCGACAGCAATTCAAGTCTGGGGCCCAGCCCGCCGGTGGCGAGGCGCATCCCCAGGGCCCGGGCGCCACTTTCCAGGGCGACATAGATAACGGATAAGCCGGCACGGTCTGGCCGCATGGCCGCGATCGCGGCCGGGTCACCGGTCTCACGAATGATATGATCAATGGCTCCGTCCATCGGAGCATAAAGGCCATTACTGGTCATGGGGCCCACGGAGATGCGCAGGCGTGTCCATTTTTCGCCCTCGAGTCGCAGCTCGTCGGGTGGTGTTGCCCCGCCAATCGAAACAAGGGTCCCGTCGGTTGGGGTCACGATGAGATCGACATCGCCGGGCGGGGAGCGATGAGATGTTCGTGTCGCCATGAGAATGAGGACCGCGGCGGCCACCCCGATCCAGAACAGCGGGCCCCAAACGATGCCCAGCAGGATACCCACCAGCCAGGCCGCGAGGGCGCCGACCCAGCCCTCAAGGTCAAAGCCGCTCCGCAGCCACGGGAAGCGGTGTTGGCTCAGGTCTGTTTCATGAAGGCTCATGTTCTTGCTCCCTTACTCCGCCACCAGAGCGAGCGCGTCGCGCTTCGCCTGTCTGTTCCACATATCCGCATATTCGCCCTGTTTGGCCAGAAGGTCATCATGGGAACCGCGTTCAATGATACGGCCGGCCTGCATAACGATGATCTCGTCGGCATTGTGAATGGTGGACAGCCTGTGTGCCACCATCAGGGTGGTGCGTCCTTTCGAGGCCTCATCCAATGCCTGCTGGACGGCTTCTTCTGTCGCGCTGTCGAGGGCGGACGTGGCCTCATCAAGAACGAGGATAGCTGGATTGGCCAGAATGACACGAGCAATGCCGACCCGTTGCTTCTCACCCCCGGAGAGTTTCAGGCCGCGTTCGCCCACCCGGGTTTGCCAGCCCTGCGGCAGGGACTCAATGAACTGAAGAAGCTGGGCGCGACGTGCAGCATCCCGGATGTCATCGTCCGAGGCATCAGGCCGGGCATAGGCGATGTTGGCCCGCAACGTATCGTTAAAAAGCACGACATCCTGTGGCACGAGGCCAAGGGCTTTTCGGAGACTGAGCTGGGTCAGATCCCTGACATCGTGACCATCAATTCGAACCGCCCCAGACTGCACTTCATAGAAACGGAAGAGTAGCTTCAGAACGGTGGACTTGCCGGCACCTGATGTGCCAACGAAGGCGATCTTTCTGCCCGGCTCAACCGTGAACCGGATACCGTTAATTCCGGCCGAGCGTGCATCGTGGGTGAAACTCACAGAGTCGAATTCCACATGTCCGTCCGGCCTATGCAGCTCTTGTGCGGTCGGCTTGTCGGCGATCTCCGGAACCATTTGGAGCAAGCCATAGAGCTTCTCCAGATCGACCGCCCCCTGTTTGATCTCCCGCCATGCCCAGCCAAGAATGTTGAGGGGCGCATAAAGCGATAGCAAGACCAGCATAACCGCAGTCAGATCGCCGATTTGCATAGTGCCCTGGACATAGTTCCAGGCTGAGAGCGCAAGAACCGCCAAAAGGCCCATATTCATGATCAGGGCTTGAACGAAGTTGAGCAGATACATGCTGCGGACGGCCTCTACGAAGCGATCATTATACTCCGCCATGGCGCGGTCGAAACGCTGGGTCTCCCGGCTCTCGGCCGCAAAGGCTTTGACCGTTTCGAAATTGGTGAGTGTATCGACGGAGACCGCCCTGAGGTCGGTGTCGGCTTCGTTCATGCGCCGGCGCTGGCGTACTCGCCATTCGGTAATGATGATGGTGGCCGTTGTGTACAGGATGACGGCGAAGATCGCGATCAGCGACAGTCGGATATCAAAAGCCACTCCCAGAGCAATCGCTGCGAGAACGAGCCGGACCATGGTTGGCCCAATATTGAATGCGAGAAACCGGATCAGATAGTCAATGGCGCTGGCGCCTCTTTCGATCACCCGATTTAAGGCCCCTGTGCGCCGGGTCTGGTGAAAGTTAAGGGACAAGGCCTGCGCATGTCCGAATGCGTCGACACAGGCCACCCGTTGAGCATGCTGGCTGGCGGGAGCGAACAGGATATCCCGCAATTGTGGCAGTCCTGCTGCGGCAAACCGGAGCCCGATTCCCAGCCCGATATAGGCGAGGGCCGCCGAGAGAGTCGCCTCCCCTCCATTGACCTTGGCGACGGCATTGATGGCATCGCCAATCAGGAGCGGGGAGATCACTTCGAGGACAGCGGCAAGGAGTGTCAGCAGGATTGCGATCACCATCACTGGCCGCCACTTTGCCAGCTCCGGGCGCGCCAGGAGCTTCAAGATACGGGCGATGGAAATGCCGATGCCGCCATCGGCGGACTCAATCTTGTCCGGCGTGCTGGTGTTGGCAGTGGCTTGAGCGTTCATTTGTGTCATCACAGCCATATGGCCTCTGGGAACGCGACCTGCCAATTTATTTTCAGGGGCTGGTGCCTGATGCCGGCGCCCACTGGTCGGACGGGCTTGCCTGTTCTAATGGCTGGAGTCGGGTTACACATTGAAAGACCATGAGGAGGCTATGGGCCAACTGACATCCATCTGCGTGTATTGTGGTTCCTCCAATCTGGTGAATCCGGATTATCTCAAACTTGCTGATGCGCTGGGTCAGGCCCTCGCGGCTGCCGGCATTCGTCTTGTTTATGGCGGGGGCGGGGTTGGGCTTATGGGTGCCTGCGCCCGGGCCGTGCATGGCGCGGGGGGCGATGTGCTCGGGATCATTCCCCGTTTTCTGCTACAGACCGAACGAATTTATGATGAAGTGCCCCATGAAATTGTCGAAGACATGCACACGCGAAAGCAACGCATGTTCGATGAATGTGATGCCTTTATCGTATTGCCCGGGGGGATTGGGACCCTCGAAGAAGCGGTGGAGACGCTGTCATGGAGACGTTTGGGCTTGCATGCAAAACCGATGGCCTTTCTCGACGAGGATGCCTTCTGGGCCCCCTTTTTTCAATTGACGGACCATATTATCGAGGGCCAGTTTACGCCTGAAAATTTCCGCGACTCGCTCGTGCATGTCCATGCGCCGGAGGCGGCCATCCAGGCGCTGAGCGATCGTGTGGTTCAGGTCGGAGATGAGCGCAGTCGTTGAAGCGCCCGCTCGCGTCCCATGAATTGTAGCATCTGGCCAACATCCGGCCCCTGATCCATGCCCGTGAGTGCCCGTCTGAGTGGCATAAACAAGCCCCGTCCCTTCCGGCCGGTTTCTGCCTTCAACAGGGTTGTCCAGTCGGTCCAGGTCTCGCCGGTCACCGGGCCGTCGGGGAAGTGGGCCGCAGCATGGGCAATAAAGTCCTCGTCCTCTGCCTCAATAACCGGTGTAATGTCGCCAAAGGCAACGGGCACGAATCGTGCAGCGTCGCCCACCGTATCGCAGTTTTGCCGAACCAGATCCCAGAAGGCCGGATGGGCTGCCTCAGGATCAATCGCCATCAGCCGGTCCCGAACAGCGTCGAAAGCCAGCGTGTGCACAAGAGCTGCGTTTAAATTCACCAGATCGGTCTCGTCGAACCGGGCGGGGGCCCGGCCAATCTTTGCAAAGTCGAACTCCTCAGCAAGCTGATCAAGGCTGTCGCGTATCTCGACATTGTCACTGGTGCCGAGCTTCGCCAGGTGGCTGGTAATGGCCAGGGGTTCAAGACCGCGATCCCGCAACGTCCCCATGCCGAGAGAACCCAGGCGTTTTGACAGGCCCGCCCCATCGGCACCCACCAGAAGTGGCGTGTGTGCCATGGTGGGCGCCTGACCACCCAGAGCCCTGAAGATCTCGATCTGGGCGCCCGAATTCGTGACATGGTCCTCGCCCCGGACAACGTGGCTGATCCCTGCCGCAATGTCATCCACGCAGCTGGGGAGCGTGTAGAGATAGGAGCCATCCGCCCGGATCAAAACCGGATCAGACAGGCTTGCGGTCTCGATGGCTTGTTCGCCACGAACCAGATCAGTCCACGTGACACGGTCCCCTGACAGTTTGAAACGCCAATGGGGCTGGCGACCTGCGGACTCATATCGCCTTCTGTCGTCGGCCGAGAGCTCCAGAGCGGCGCGATTGTAAACAGGTGGCTTGCCGCGGGCCCGCTGTAACTTCCGCTGGCGGTCAAGTTCCTCAGCCGTCTCATAACAGGGGTAGAGGAGCCCCGCCTGCTTCAGCGCCTCCGCGGCGGCCTCATAGGTTTGGAATCTTTCGGATTGGCGGAAGGTCTTGTCCCAGGTCAGGCCCAGCCAGGTCAGATCATCCCGAATGGCTTGTTCGTACGCCGCAGTCGACCTTTCCGTATCGGTGTCATCAATGCGCAGGATAAACAACCCGCCTTTTGACTTCGCGAAAAGCCAGTTGATCAGGGCTGTCCGAACATTGCCAACATGAAGATGGCCGGTTGGTGACGGGGCAAAACGGACGGTCGGTGCGGTCATGATTGATTTCCGTGATTCACTTTAGTTCCAGACACGAAATCTGCGCCATTGCCAAGCCCATGCCACAGCCATCAGCTGGTGGAACCGGTGACATCTTCAATCGGAATGGTGAAGTGCCGGGAACAGAACTGGCAATCCAGCCCGAGCGTCCCATCGGGTTCGACCAGCTCCCGCAGGCTGTCATCGGCCATGCCTTGCAGGGTGCCGATAAGGCGTTCACGGCTACAGGTGCAGATGTCGAGAAGAGGTTGGGGCGGTTCCATCGAAACCCCGCTTTCATGGAACAGCCTGAACAGGAGACTCGCGGTTGGAAGCGACTCATCCACCAATTCCTCTGCCTGCAGCGTATTGAACAGCGCCTGAGCCTCGAGCCAGCCCTCCCGGGTGTCACCTCTCGTATCGTCGCTGGCTACACGTTGCACCATCATGCCACCGCCGACCCATCCCCCCCGGTCGGTTCGGCGGACCGTCAGGTGGAGGCTCGTATCGATCTGTTCGGAGCGGGCAAAATAATCCCTGGCGCAGGCCGCCAGACCGGCTTTTTCCAACGGAACGATCCCCTGATAAGGGGGGGTAGATGGCCGATCATGAATGATGATCAGGCCAAACCTGCCCGTCGCGCCAAAAAGCTGCGGCATATGAGGCCGCTCGCCCTTATTGATCTTGTTCAGCCACTCCCAGCGCTCAGGCTCGTGGCGGGCATAGGCCCGAACACCGCCATCCTTGCGGTACTCGCCCACCAGAATGGACACAGGGCCGTCACCTTCGGCCTGCGCAAGAACACGCCCCTCGAACTTCATACCAGCGCCCACGAGGATCGACAAAAGCAGCGCTTCGCCGAGGAGTTCCGCGAGATGGTCAGGATAGGCGTGCCGGTTCAGGATCGGGGTCAGCGTTCCCGGCCCCAGGCGGACCACCCTGCCGGCAACAGGCAGGCCGGGCGACGCAAACCCAGCGACGAAATCGTCCAGAGGGATGTTCGAGGCGGCCATGTGCGCTTCCTTTCGTGACCCGCATGTGGCGGTGAAGCCGCAGCCAGACAAGGGTCGCACATGCGATTGGAATCGGCTAACCCCACACCCAGGAGGGGAGACCTGCATGTTACAGTCGCCTGAGCGCACCGATCGGTTCACGTCCCAGCGGCTCGAGCTGGCGAAAAATGAGTGGGGTGATCCAGAAGCCTCGCCGGTGATTCTTGTCCACGGAGGTCGGGATCAAAAACGCAGCTGGGACTGGGTCGCGACCCGGCTTGCCTGCGATTATCGGGTGATCACCTATGATTTGAGGGGGCACGGTGACAGTGACCGAGCCAATGATGGCCATTATGGTATGATGGATCACGTGCTGGATCTGGTGTCCCTTGTGGAGCTTCTCGATCTCGAGCAGGTCAGCCTGATCGGACACTCTCTGGGGGGGAATATCGCCTTGCGTTTTACCGGTCTTTACCCGGACCGGGTGGACCGTCTTGTGGCGATCGAGGGTCTTGGGCCGTCTCCTAAAATGCTGGCTGAAAGAGCCAGTATACCGATTGCAGATCAATTGCGCGACTGGGTCTCCGAGAGACGCAAACGCGTGAACCGCCTCCCGCGCCGGCTGGCGACTCTCGAGGAGGCCAAGGCCAGAATGAGGGCGGCGTTTCCCCAGCTTAGCGACGTTCACATCCACCATCTCAGCGAAACGGGTATCCGTGCAACGGAAGATGGCGCCATGCGCTGGGCCTATGACCCCTCCGGTATGGGGTTCGTTCCCGGTGGGGACCTTGCTCCGGCGCAGCTCCATGAGCTCTGGGCGGCCATCGCCTGTCCGACCCTTCTGGTCTATGGCCGTGACAGCTGGGCCTCTGATCCCGCCGCCGATGGGCGCGCGGCACACTTTCAAGCCGCACAGGTTGTGTCTTTGGAGGGAGCTGGTCATTGGGTTCACCATGATCAATTTGACGCCTTCATGACCCAGATTGAAGCTTTCCTGCGTACGCCGGATTGAGATTTCGGCTCGCGGCAAAGACCGAGATTCTGGTCTTGTTCTTTTTGACAACGTTTACCTCTGCAGAAACCTGAAACGGCGTCTGGTCAGCCGAGCGGAGTCGCGTCTCTAGTCCCTCTCATCAAGAACCTCGACTGCATGGCTCAAAGGCCAAATGAGCAGCGAGACAGAGGGAGTTTGTCATGGTCGACACTAATACCGAGCTCGCGGATCTGGGACTTCGGCCCGCATCGGTGCGTAAGAACTGGAATGCCGAGCGTCTTTACGAGTATGCCGTTTATTCCAGTGAGGCGCGGGTTGCCAAAGGGGGTGCCCTTGTGGTCGAGACCGGCAAGCATACGGGACGGTCTGCGCAGGATAAATTCACTGTCCGCGACGAGGCAACGGAGACAACGGTCTGGTGGGATAATAATGCCGCCATGACGCCCTCCCAGTTCGAGACGCTGTGGCAGGACTTTCGTCAGCACCTCGAGGGCAAAGATCTTTTTGTGCAGGAGCTCTTTGGTGGCGCAGATCCTGAACACCGGCTTCCTGTGCGCGTGGTGACGGAGCTGGGCTGGCATTCCCTGTTTATTCGTCATCTGCTACGGCGGCCCACAGAGGCGGAGTATCAGGCCTTTTCCGCGGAGTTTAGCATCATAAACAGTCCGAGTTTCCGGGCGGAGCCTGCCCGACATGGCACCCGGTCTGAGACTGTGATCGCGGTTAATTTCGCGCGCAAGCTCGTCCTGATTGGCGGGACCTCCTATGCGGGAGAAACCAAGAAGGCTGTCTTCACGCTGCTCAATTACCTTTTGCCGGAACGCGGTGTGATGCCGATGCATTGTTCGGTCAATGATGGCGGGCAGGATGACGCGGCCATTTTCTTTGGTCTGTCGGGCACCGGCAAAACAACGCTCAGTGCCGATGAGTCCCGACAGTTGATCGGGGACGATGAGCATGGCTGGTCTAATGAGGGCTTGTTTAATTTCGAGGGCGGCTGCTACGCTAAGATGATCAATTTGTCGAAGGAAGCCGAGCCCGAAATCTACGCGACCACCAAGATGTGGGGCACGGTTCTGGAAAATGTTGTCATGGACCCGGAGACACGCGAGCTGGACTTTTTCGACAACCGGCTGGCCGAAAATTCACGGGGCGCCTATCCGATATCGTCCATCCGCAACGCCTGCGACACCGGGCGTTGTGGGCAACCGCGGACGCTGATTATGCTCACCTGTGACGCCTTTGGGGTCATGCCGCCCATTGCCCGGCTGACCCCCGAGCAGGCTATGTATCATTTCCTGTCGGGATATACGGCGAAGGTCGCAGGAACAGAGAAAGGTGTAACCGAGCCGACGGCAACTTTCTCGACCTGTTTTGGCGGGCCCTTCATGCCTCGGCATCCATCTGAATATGGCCGGTTGCTGGGCGAGCTGATTGACCGGCACGGAGTCGATTGCTGGCTGGTGTCGACGGGCTGGACTGCAGGCCCCTATGGTACCGGGTCGCGCATGCCCATTCAGGTTACACGCCATCTTCTCAACGCCGCGCTGGATGGATCCCTGAAAGCGGCCGAGTTCCGGGTTGATCCCGTGTTCGGTTTCGCTGTTCCTGTCTGCGCTCCAGGGGTGGATGCCGGGGTGCTGGATCCGCGCAAGACCTGGTCTGATCTGGCGGCCTATGACCGGCAGGCGGCCCGGCTGGCTGAGATGTTCGTCGAGAATTTCCGGACCTTTGAGGCATATGTGCCCACAGCGGTTCGTGCGGCCGGTCCGCGCGCGATGATCGGCGCCTGAGCCATAGGTGCCCCGGTATTGGCCGGAGGACATAGCGGGGGAAAGCAGGCCTTGACCGGCGGCCAGATCCCGGCGCGTAACCGGATTCTGACGGTATATTTTGGTGAATTCGGGCCTGTTCAGGGCAGAAGCAGAACGGTAAGGAGCCGGTATGAAATTCCTCCCGAACTGTCTGTCCCTGCTTCGATGCGGGTTCGCCCTCATCGTGGCATGGCTCGTCCTGGGGCTTGACCAGCCCGCTCCGGTGTCGGGCGTGGCCGCCTTTTTGCCGTTTCTGGTGTTCGCACTGGTGGCGCTGAGTGACTTCCTCGATGGCTGGCTT
>CAJXMY010000024.1 GCA_913056435.1 uncultured Hyphomonadaceae bacterium
TGTGGTCGACGTCCGGGTGATGTCATCCTCCACCCGAGACCTCCTTGGCGAAGTCGAGGCCGGAAGGTTCCGGCGTGACCTGTATTATCGTCTGAATGTGGTGCCTCTGCACGTCCCCTCCTTGGCCCAGAGGCGGGAAGATATCCCGGAGCTGGTCTCCTACTTTTCGCAGCGGATCGCCGAATCAAGCGGCCTCAATCCGCGATCTTTTTCCGATGAAGCCCTCGCCGTCCTGCAAGCCATGGTATGGCCGGGAAATGTCCGCCAGTTGCGTAATCTGGTCGAACGCGTCCTGATCATGTCCCGGGGAAACGGGGGCAATGGGCCCGTACGCGTTGAAGAGCTGCCACTTGACCGCGCGCAGGATGGCGACGACGCCGGGTCGCAGGTCTCTGCCGATCTTGTGGGCCTCAGTCTGAGAGATGCCCGCGAACATTTCGAACGCGAGTATCTGCGCCTTCAGATCACCCGTTTTGACGGAAATATCTCCAGAACCGCGGAATTCATTGGCATGGAACGCAGTGCCCTACACAGAAAATTAAAGGCGCTCGGTGTACGAATGTCGGAAAATCGACCGGAAACCAGATAGATGCGCGTCATCATTTGTGGAGCAGGGCGGGTCGGCCAGGGCATCGCCCGCCACCTTTCCCACGAAAACCATGACATCACTATGATCGATGAGGATGCCACCCTGATCGATCGGGTTCAGACTGATTACGATGTGAAGGCGGTCGTCGGCCATGCCGCACACCCCGAAACCCTGCGCGCGGCCGGCGCAGAAGACACCGACATGCTGATCGCGGTGACCCATTTTGATGAGATCAACATGGTGATTTGCCAGATTGCCGACACGCTCTTTTCCGTTCCGACAAAGATCGCCCGAATTCGGGCCGGGGCTTACCTTGATCGCGATCAAACCTTGTTGTTTTCGCGCTCCGGATTCCCGATCGACCTGGTGATTTCCCCTGAGATCGAGGTCGGAGAAGCCATTCTCAGACGCTTCCGCAGCCCCAGCTCGACCTCCAGCCTCAGTTTCGAAAACGGAGATCTGCACCTTTTGGGCATGCGCCTGGAAGAAGACAGCCCCCTGATCGATACTGCGCTGGAGCAGATTGCAGGCCTTTTTCCGGACCTCTCGGCCCGCATAGTCGGGATCCGGCGGGGCAATGCGGTCTTTGCCCCGCGTGCCAATGATCAGCTTCAGGTCGATGACACGGCCTATGTTATGGTCACCCGCCAGGACACGCGCCGACTGGGCAAGCTCTTTAACCGGCCATCCAGCGAGATGCGTCGTGTTGTGATTGTTGGAGGTGGCAATATTGGCATCTATGTGGCCGAGCAGCTGGAACATGAGCAGGATGTCCGGGTCCGCCTGATCGAAGCAAGCGCGGCGCAGGCCGATATTGCCGTGTCCCGTCTCAAACAGACCATCGTCATAAATGGAGACGGGCTGAGCCGCGATATTCTGGAAGAGGCCGGAACGCCGAGCGCCGATATCGTGATCGCCGTGACCAATGACGACAAGACCAATATGCTGATCGGAAAATTGGCGAAGCAGATGGGGGCCAAACGCACCCATGCGCTGGTCAACTCCTACGAGCTGGTGACCATCTCTGCCGATCTCGATATCGATGCGGTCCTGGACCCCCGTGCCTTGTCGGTTTCGAGAATCCTGACCAAGCTGAGGCGTGGCCGGATTCTGGCGGTCCAGTCTCTTGAAGATGGCGCCGCGGAGTTGGCTGAAGGCATCACGCTTCGATCCTCCCCACTGATTGGGAAACCGGTTGGCTACGATGATTTACCTGAAGGGATTACCGCGGCCGCTATCGTTCGTGGGGACCAGGTCCTGTTCCCTGATCAGGATCTCCGGATACAGGCCGACGACCGGCTTCTCGTATTTTATGAGGCCGCCATGACCCGGACGGTCGAGCGTTTCTTCCGCGTCAGCGCGGATTTCTTCTAAAGCCCAGCGGAACGGCCTGCATGAACCATCTCGCCATCATCCGGGCCCTGTCTTTTCTCCTCGTGATCCTTTCTGGACTGATGTTGATCAGTGCCCTGGTCGCTCTGGCCTATCGTGAGGTTCCGCAGGCGATCGCCTTTCTGGTGGCGGGCTGTGTCAGCGGCCCGCTCGGGGGTACCGTGCTGTTGCTGACAGACGTCCCGCGGCAGGCCACCCGGGCCATCGATGGTCTTGCCCTGGCAGTCCTGTTCTGGTTCCTGGTCCCGCTGTTTGGTGCGATTCCCTTTTTACCCCTTACCGTCGAGAGGGGCTTTCTGGTCCCGTATTATGAAGCGGTGTCCTGCCTGACAACGACGGGTCAGACCTTAATCCCGGGCGCCGCCCCGGACTGGCCTGCGAGCCTTGTTTTCTGGCGAGGCCTCCTGCACATGCTGGGGGCGATTGCAAGCATCACCATCGCGGCCACGGTGTTTTCAGCGTTGAATCTTGGTGGGCCCGGCATTCACAGGTCGCGGTTTTTCACAATTCCGGAGACCAGCTTTTTCGACGGGGTCCCCAAAGTCCTGCGTGCAAGCGCTGCAATCCTGTCGGTTACCGGCGGGCTCCTGATCGCCTTGCTGGCCCTGTCGGGTGTGCCGCCGATGCAGGCCTTTACCGATGCAATCAGTGTCGTCACCACTGGTCTGGTCGATCCGGGAGCCGCTGAGCGCGGCCCTGCCAACAGCATCGCCGTTGTCTGGCTGAGTGTTGGCTTACTGGTCGGAACACTCGGTCTGATCATACTCGATCATGTCGGACATCAGGAGTATCTGAAAGCCATTCGCGATCCTGAGTGGCTGGCCCTTCTTGGAAGCCTGGCCTTCATATCAGGTCTCGTCTTTCTGGCCGGACTACCCTATTTGCAGGGTCTCGGCTGGTCGCTGTCCTCCCTGTCGACCAGCGGTCTGGCCCTCAGCGATCCCGCCCGGTTCGATCGGATACCGCTCGCGCTGGCTCTTCTTCCGGTTCTCATAGGCGGATCTGCCCTCTCGGCCGCCGGCGGTATCAAACTGGCGCGGCTGATTGTTCTGTCGCGCCGTGTGAGCCTCGAGTTCATTCAACTGGGGTATCGGGGGAGTGTCCAGACCTTCAGCTTTCGTGGACGCCGACAGTCAGAAAAGACCATCATGGGCGTCTGGGTCTACCTTGTTGCCTATATCATGGCGACGGTGTTGGGCATTCTCCTGCTCAGCCTCGCGGGCCTGCCATTCTATGACGCCCTTCGGGCCACGGTGGGCAGCTTGAGCAATGCGGGTCATATTCTTGGCGGAACCGTCTCCGACATGCCCGCCTTGGCCCAGACTGGTCTAATTCTGGGCATGATTCTCGGTCGACTGGAGGTTGTTGCCCTGATTCCGGTCCTTTCGCCCACTTTCTGGCGATCCTAAGCGGAGAGACTTGCTTTCTTCACGAAGACCAATTAGCCGCAGCTTAACGTTACGTGAACCAGAGGGACCCGCCAGAATGTCTTCGGAAAAAAAACAGAACCTTCAGGATACTTTCCTCAACGCCGTTCGGAAATCGAAGACGCCGCTGACGATTTTCCTTGTAAATGGTGTGAAATTGCAGGGTGTTGTCAGCTGGTTTGATAATTTCTGTGTCTTGCTGCGCGGGGATGGTCGTCCCCCCCAGCTGGTCTACAAACACGCGATTTCGACCATTGCACCGGGTGGCCCCATCAAGTTGTTTGATGAGGAGGACGGGTTCGATTGAACTTGACCGACACCGACCCTGATCTGCGGTCGGATAAGGCGGGCGTCATCATTCCCTGGACAGGTCCGGGTCACCGCCCCACGCCGGATCGGGTAAACGAGACAAACGGTCTGGTCGAAGCCCTCGGCGGTGGCCTCGCTTTTCTTCGACCGGAGCAGGTGCGTAAGCCAAGCCCGTCTCATTTGCTGTCAGGTGGCCTGCTTGAACGCCTGAAGCGGGATGTCGACGCGTCGGGTGTTCAGCTGGTCGTGATTGATGCGGCTCTCAGTCCAATCCAGCAGCGGAACCTTGAGCGTGACCTGCAGGTCAAGGTGATCGACCGGACCGGGCTCATACTGGAAATTTTCGGTCTTCGGGCCCGGACCCGCGAGGGACGACTTCAGGTCGAGCTGGCCCGACTTCTCTACGAGCGATCGCGTCTGGTTCGGACCTGGACCCACCTCGAACGGCAACGCGGCGGCAGTGGCTTTCTCGGTGGCCCGGGCGAGACCCAGCTCGAGGCGGACAAACGCATGATTGATCGTCAGGTCTCGCGGCTGAAGCGGGATCTGGTGGAAGTGCGACGGACACGGGAGGTGCAACGCACCGGCCGGCGTCGACGGGAGACGCCGGTGGTCGCACTTGTTGGATATACCAATGCCGGAAAGTCGACGCTGTTCAACCGGTTGTGCGGCGCAGATGTTCTCGCCCGGGATATGCCGTTTGCGACTTTGGATCCGACAATCCGAAATCTGGCGCTCCCCCTGGGCGCCGACATTGCCCTTGTCGACACTGTCGGCTTTATCACCGACCTGCCCACACACCTGATCGACAGCTTTCGCGCCACGCTCGAAGAGACACTCGAGGCCGACCTCATCCTCCATGTCCGGGATCGCTCGAGTGACAGTGACGCCTCTCAGAAATCCGATGTGCTCGCCGTCCTCGAGGCCCTCTCCGCTGGGGCCGGAACGATGCTTCCCCCGATCCTTGAGGTCTGGAACAAGATTGACCGTCTGGATCCTGCACGGAGGCATCAGCTCCGCCTCGCTGCCCGCCAACAGGTGGAGCCGCCGGCGATCGCGGTGTCGGCTGAGACGGGGGAGGGCGTGCCGGACCTTCTGGCCCTGATTGAAGATCATTTTGGTCAGGATCAGGTGGCTTGCTCTGTGACCCTTCACCCCGCGGATGGCGATCTGCGCGCCTGGCTCTTCGCGCATGCAACCATCGATGCTGAGACCTTCGACGAGGCGGGGCGGGGCCTTGTCGCCGCGCGCCTGTCCCAGAAACTGCTGGGACGGTTCCGAGATCAGTTCCCCGCGGCCGAGATCGTGGTGAAGACGCCGGTCTAATCTTGTCCAGACCGGGCGCGGGCTTTGACCTCCTGCCAGAGCGATTCCTGCTGCTCGAGGGTCAGCTCACCGAAAGTAAATCCCCTTTGCTCCGCCATCGCCTCCATGCCGCGAAACCGGGTCTCAAATTTGAGATTGGCCCGACTTAGCGCCTGCTCGGGGTCCACCCCCACTCGGCGCGCCAGATTGGCTGCGACAAACAGCAGATCACCGATCTCCTCTTCAATATGAGCCGGATCACCCTGCGAAAGAGCCTCCCTGACCTCCTGACTCTCTTCATCGAGCTTGGCAAAAATGTCATCGGGATTGGTCCAGTCAAACCCGGTTCGGGCAGCTCTTTTCTGGAGTTTTTCGGCACGGACAAGAGCAGGAAGCGCCTGGGCCACGCCCTCGAGCGCGCTCGGTGGGCTGCCGCTGTCGGCTTTTTGCGCGCGTTCTTCCGCCTTCATCTGTTCCCATGCCCGGGTCTGCGCCGCCGCGTCAGAAATTCCGCTATCGCTCCCAAAAACATGAGGGTGGCGCCGGATCATCTTCGAATTGATCGCCTCGATGACATCGGTCACCGAGAAGGCCCCGGCCTCGCTGGCCATCTGGGCGTGAAACACCACCTGCAGCAGCAAATCGCCGAGTTCGTCACGCAGGTCCGTCATGTCCCCCCGCCGGATCGCGTCGGCGACTTCATATGCCTCCTCAAGCGTATACGGGGCAATGGTCTCAAAGGTCTGCTCAAGGTCCCAGGGGCACCCGGTCTCCGGTGTTCGCAGAGCACGCATGATGTCGACCAGACGGGCGAAGGGAGGACGGTCAGCAGACATGGGGTCGGGCATGGAAGCTCCTGGAGAATCGGCGTGGCGGGTTGTGTGGATTGACATTCACACCCATGCCACGAAAACGCAATCAAGGCCGAGCAATGGAGAGGGCTTTCATGCTGGATGTAAATTGCGTGGCTCCAACCGGCTGCCTGTTGGGACAGGAGCCGGTCTGGAGTGCCAGCGAGGGCTTTTTGTGGTGGGTGGACCGGGAGCGGGCGAAGCTGCACCGTTTCAATCCGAAAACCGGCAATACGCGTCGCTATGATTTGCCCGTTCACGCCAGCGCCATCGTCCTGCAGAAGGGCCGTCTTGTTATGATCGGCGACCTTGAGATCGGCTATTTTGATCCCGAAACCGAGGCCTATGACCGGTTCCTACTTTTGCCCGAGGAACCGGTGGGTAACCGCACCCAGTATGCCGGTGTGGCCCCTGATGGCAGTCTCTGGTTCGGAACCATGGACAAAGCCGAAACCCGTCCTCAGGGGTCTTATTACCGACTTGTTCAGGGTGACAGGCCGGATCGTCTGGCCATCCCGTTCATGGTCGCCGCCGGTCCGGTCGTCTTCGCTCCGGATCGGAACACATTCTATACCTGCGACCCGGCCGAGCAGGAAATTCTGGCCTTCGACTACAATGCCGAGACCGGCGCACTGACCAATCGCCGCCTGTTTGCCTCGACCTTCGAAGGGGGGAGCTATCCTGCGGGTCTCGCCATAGATCGCGAAGGCCATGTCTGGAACGCCGAATGGGCCGGGTCCCGACTGGTCCGCTACAGTCCCGAGGGCGCAATTACAGCGACGGTGGACCTCCCAATATCCCGTCCGACGGGCCTGGCCTTTGGCGGTGCAGACCTGAAGACCCTTTTCGTCACCTCGGCGCGGCTCGGACTGACCGATCAGAATCTCGACCGTCAGCCCATGGCGGGCTGTTTGTTTGCCCTGGAGGTCCAAACTCCCGGCTTGCCCCTGAACGACTGGGGAGAAACCGGATGAAATTTGGCGTCTGCTATTATCCTGAACACTGGCCGGAGGCCAAATGGGCCGAGGATGCCGCCCGCATGAAGGCTCTGGGGCTGAGCCTCGTCCGCATCGGAGAATTCGCCTGGAGCCGCATCGAGCCGTCCCCGGGGCAATATGACTGGGGCTGGCTCGACACCGCCATTGATACCTTGGCGTCTGCGGGGCTCAGCATCTGTCTTGGCACGCCCACGGCGACGCCCCCAAAATGGCTGATCGACGCCGAACCCGGCATTCTGGGCTGCGATGCACAGGGGCGGCCTCGACGATTCGGCTCCCGGCGACACTACAGCTTCAGTTCTTTGGCCTATCGCGACCACACCCACCGGATCTGTACCGCGATGGCGGCGCGATATGCCGACCATCCAGCCGTCACCTTGTGGCAGACGGACAATGAATATGGATGCCATGATACCGTTGAGAGCAACGACCCCGATGCGCGAACCGCATTTCGGCTGTGGCTGCGCAACAAATATGACCGGATCGATGCGCTGAATGAGGCGTGGGGGACGGTTTTCTGGAGCCAGGAATATCGCCATTTCGACGAGATCGATCCACCTCTGGCCACAGTGACAGAGCCTCATCCCTCCCACCAGCTGGACTGGCGACGGTTCTGCTCCGATCAGGTGCTGAGCTATAACGCGCTTCAGACCGAGATCCTGAGGGCGCATGGGGCGCGGGCCATCACCCATAATTTCATGGGGCATTTCACCCAGTTCGAACATTTTCAAATGGGCGCGCAGCTCGACCTGACAAGCTGGGATTCCTATCCGCTGGGGTTCCTGGAGCAGGCCTGGTGGGATGACGAGACCAAGAGACACTACGCACGCTGCGGACATCCCGATTTTGCAGGCTTCCATCATGATTTGTATCGCGGGGTGGGGCAGGGGCGTTTTGGCGTTATGGAGCAACAGCCCGGCCCGGTGAACTGGGGGCGATACAATCCGGCGCCGGCGCCGGGCATGGTGGCCCTCTGGTCGGTCGAGGCCTTTGCTCATGGCGCCGACCTCCTGTCCTATTTTCGATGGCGCCAGGCGCCCTTTGCGCAGGAGCAGATGCACTCTGGTTTAACCCGTCCGGATGACACGGAGAGTGAAGCGTGCAACGAGCTCCGGCTGGCACAGGCCTTGCTCGCCTGCGCCGAGGGCGCAGGGTCCGCGCCCTCAGGTGCCAGAGCCGCCCTCTTGTTCGATTACACGGCCCTCTGGATGCATGAGATCCAGCCGCAAGGCCAATCCTTCAATCCCGCGGAACTCTGCCTGACCTATTATACGGCCCTGAGGCGTCACGGCCTCGATGTCGACATTATCAGCCGGGACGGGGCCTTCGAGTTGTATGATCTCATCCTTGTGCCCAGCCTTCCCGACCTCACCCTGTCCGAGGTGACCCGTCTGCAGGCGTCCGGCGCGGAGATTCTTCTGGGGCCGAGGACCGGGTCCAAGACCTCTGAGATGACCATCCCTCCGGACCTTCCACCCGGGCCGTTGAAAGCCGTCCTCCCGATCCGCGTAACCTCAGTAGAGAGCCTGCGCCCGGGCGTGACTCCTGGCCCGGACATTGGGGTGGTCGAGCGCTGGCGCGAATTCATCCAGGCAGATTTCGCCGCCTACGAGCCTGGTCTGTATGGCGCAGACATCGTTTGGCGACGGGACCTGTTCACCTATGTCGGGGGCTGGCTCACCCCGGACGCTCTGGCCGGTCTCGTTCAAGACCTCGCCACCCGCGCGGGCCTCGACACCGTGTCGCTGCCCGAAGGTGTTCGTCTGCGGCGGCGCGGGCAATTTGTATTTGCGTTCAATTACGGCAGGGATGACGCGGCACTGCAACAGGTCATGGAGCGCCTCGGAGCACGCTGGGTATCCGACACGTTGCAGACGAAGGAGATCGACCGTATTCGGATCTTTGCCGTCTGACACGGTCCCAGCTTTTCTTTACACCCGGTCTCTTCACAATTGGGCTTACACGCAGTATGAACGCGTGCTCAGCATTAAGCTGTCGCTCCCCTACAAGTCAGGACTGATTGAGAATGGCCGACAAGGACACGAAAAAACGCATTGACCCGATCACCTTCGCCCGCCAGGTGGAGGCAGAGGGTCGCAAGGTGACCTGGACGTCAACGCAGGAAACCATTCAGGCGACGATCATGGTCGTGGTCATGTCGGTTCTGGTGGCGCTGTTCCTGTTCCTGGCTGACCAGATTATTTCAGTCGTCATCCGTCTTATCACAGGTCTTGGTTGACCCTTTTTCCGAAGGAGTGCTTCGCTCATGGCCGAAGCCAAATGGTATATCGTTCACGCCTATTCGAACTTTGAGAAGAAAGTCGCCCAGACCATTCGCGATCAGGCGTCAATGAAGGGCCTCGAAGACTTGATTGAAGAGTTAGAGGTGCCCACCGAAGAGGTGGTCGAAGTCGTTCGCGGGAAAAAACGGACGATTGAGAAACGCTATTTTCCCGGTTACGTCCTGATGAAGGCGAAACTGACCGATGAAATTTATCACCTGGTCAAGGACACACCGAAGGTGACCGGGTTCCTCGGCGCGGAAGGCGGAAAGAAGCCGCTGCCGGTCCCCCAGAATGAGGTTGACCGCATTCTTGGCACCACGGATGAGGATGTCGTGGAACGTCCGAAGCCCACTATCTCCTTTGAGGTGGGCGAGGAAGTCCGCGTCAATGAAGGCGCATTTCAGGGCTTCGAGGGCGCTGTCGACGAGTTCGATCCGGACACAGGGCGGCTCAAGGTCAACGTGTCGATCTTTGGACGGGCGACCCCCGTCGATCTCGATTACTCGCAGGTCGACAAGATCGCCTAGTGCCCCTCTGACGGGATCGGTGACCCGCGCTGAATCTCCACGAGGCTTGCGGTGACCGGATCGGTGGCCCGCTGATTTCCGCGCAGCGCGGGCTTGATCTGTGCCGCCATGGTTTTGCCGGCTTCCACGCCCCATTGGTCGAAGGAATTCACACCCCAAAGCCGGCCCGCCAGGAAGGTTCGGTGCTCGTAGAGAGCGATGAGCGCCCCGAGCGCATGCGGCGTCAGGGTGGGGGTGCAGAGCAGGGTGTAGGGACGGCCGCCCCTGTGTTCCTTCTGCGCAGCGATAACGGGATCAAGGCCCGGTTCTGCTGCCAGCACCTCGGCCAGAGAGCGCCCATTCGCCAAGACTTCGGCCTGCGCCAGGACATGGGCAGAGAGCGACAGGACGCCCTCAGGATCGCTGTGACTTCCGGGAGCCAGAATGAATTCGGCCGGAACGATCTGCGTCCCCTGATGCAGCCATTGATGATAGGAATGTTGCCCGATTGTACCTTCACCACCCCACAATAAGGGGGCGGTCGCCAAGGGCACAGGCGCTCCGTCCGGTGTCACCGCCTTGCCATTGGATTCCATCTCCAATTGCTGGAGATAGGTCGGAAGCAGGCGCAGGCGCCGGGAATAGGCGAGGACCGCGCGAGATGAAAATCCCATCACGGAACTGTTCCAGACATCCAGCAAGGCCAGCCGGACCGCCATATTCGTCTGCAGCGGCGAGGTCCGTACATGCTGATCCATCGCCGCTGCGCCGGCCAGAAAGTCCTCGAACAGGTCCGGTCCGAGGGAGATCATGCAGGCCAGTGACCCGGCAGACCAGATTGAAAACCGTCCACCGACAGTTTCCGGCAAATCCAGGATGAGTGGGGTCTCAGACCCCGCCCAGCGCTGGGCGCGCGTGACATTGGCGGTCACCAGCGCCATGTGGTTTGACCAGCCTTCACCCAGCGCTTGTTGGAGCCATTGCCGCGCCCGGTTCAGATTATACAGCGTCTCCTCGGTTCCGAAGGATTTGGAAATGCCACTGATCAGCGTGGTTTCAGGATCGAGACCTGTCAGGGCGAGGTCGAGGTCCAGGGGATCCAGATTGGCACAGAACCGTACAGTAACCCCCGGCGTCGCCATGTCAGAAAAGGCGTCGGAAATCAGTCTGGGGCCAAAATCGGAGCCGCCGATTCCAATGTGAACGATGGCCGAAAAGGGGCGGCCCGTGTGACCGACCTGTCTGCCTTCCTCGATGGCGCGGGCTAACGCCAGCGCCGCCTGGCCGGTTTCATAGACGGCTCTTGCACCGGGCGCGGGGCCAGAGGTGTCTCTCAACGCCCAGTGAAGCGCGCTGCGGTCCTCTGAGGGATTCACTTCCGCGCCGGAAAAAAGGTCAACCAGGGCTCCTGAAAGGCCGGCTGATTCGGCGAGCGCCCCGAGGGCCTGTTCGGCCGGGTCGTCCAGAAAGTGCCTCGACAGATCGAGCGTCCAGCCCGCGCCGGACAGGCGGGACTGGTTGGCCCGATGGGCCGCGAGAGACACCAGGTCGGCCGCCCGCAGACGGGCGGCGTGGGCGGTCAGCGTTGAAATTGCCATTTCAGCTTCCTTCGGGGACAGGGGTCAGTCCGTTCCATATCCATTTCAGGCGCTGGGGCAAGGGGGCAACACTGGACGGTTTCCGTGCCCACTTGCGTCACCCGCGGGAGCGGGCGCGCCTGTCAGATGAACCGAGAGCGCCCCCGGCGGTGATAGATGCTTGAAACCGGGCCAATGACTGTGTATGTCGCGCGCTTCAACGGGACTTTTTTTCAGGCCCGCATTGAGACAGGCAGAATGTCCGGTGGGCCGGACGGATGAGAAAAGGAGGCCGGGATGGCCAAGGAGAAGTTTGAGCGTAACAAGCCGCACGTGAACATTGGCACGATTGGGCATGTTGACCACGGCAAGACGACGCTGACGGCGGCGATCACGATGACGCTGGCGGAAGCTGGTGGCGGGACGGCACAGTCCTATGAGGACATTGACTCCGCGCCGGAAGAGAAGGCGCGGGGGATTACCA
Organism: uncultured Hyphomonadaceae bacterium; assembly: GCA_913056435.1. Lineage (GTDB taxonomy): Bacteria > Pseudomonadota > Alphaproteobacteria > Caulobacterales > Hyphomonadaceae > Henriciella. The sequence continues at coordinate 11,724 of CAJXMY010000024.1, forward strand.
TCAACACTGCGCACGTGGAGTATGAGACGGAGAACCGTCACTATGCCCACGTCGACTGTCCTGGCCACGCCGACTATGTGAAGAACATGATTACCGGTGCGGCACAGATGGACGGTGCGATCCTGGTGGTCAACGCGGCTGACGGCCCGATGCCTCAGACCCGTGAGCACATTCTTCTGGCGCGCCAGGTTGGTGTTCCGGCTCTGGTGGTGTTTCTCAACAAGGTCGACCAGGTCGACGATGAGGAGCTTCTGGAGCTGGTTGAGATGGAAGTGCGTGAGCTTCTGTCCTCCTATGATTTCCCCGGTGATGATCTTCCGATCATTTCCGGATCGGCTCTGGCCGCGGTTGAGGGGCGTGACGACGCGATTGGCAAGGAGAAAATCCTTGAGCTGATGGCGGCTGTTGATGAGTACATTCCGACCCCAGAGCGTCCGCTGGACAAGCCGTTCCTGATGCCGGTCGAGGACGTGTTCTCGATCTCCGGTCGCGGCACGGTTGTGACCGGCCGGGTTGAGCAGGGCATCATCAAGGTGGGCGACGAGATCGAGATTGTCGGGATCCGCGACACCCAGAAGACGACCTGTACCGGTGTCGAGATGTTCCGCAAGCTGCTCGACCAGGGCCAGGCGGGTGACAATATTGGCGCCCTGATCCGCGGGATCGACCGCGATGGTGTTCAGCGCGGCCAGGTGCTGTGTAAGCCTGGCTCGATCACGCCGCACACCAGCTTCGAGGCCGAGGCCTATATCCTGACCAAGGAAGAAGGGGGCCGTCACACGCCATTCTTCTCCAATTACCGGCCCCAGTTCTATTTCCGCACCACCGATGTGACCGGTGTGGTCACGCTGCCGGCGGACAAGGAAATGGTTCTGCCCGGTGACAATGTGAAGATGAATGTCGAGCTGATCCAGCCCATCGCCATGGACCAGGGTCTGCGCTTCGCCATTCGCGAAGGCGGCCGTACCGTCGGCGCCGGCGTGGTCTCCGCGGTCAAGAGCTAGGGCCTGTTCTGCAACGGGGGGCCCGGTCTCCCGCGCAGACCGGCATCCGATCAAGCCCGTCCCTGGCAACAGGGGCGGGTTTTGTCTGTCCGCGCCTCCCACCGATCACACCGCGCCCTCAGAACCGGACAGAAGGGGAGCGGGGGACCTTACAGGGAGAGGCCACACCGGGCTTGGACGCACGCCGGCTTTGGCAGTCAGGTCGCGCCAACCCCAGACGGCTTGGTCATGCGATCCGATGCGGGGCCCATCTTCCCAGACAACTTCAAATTATTCGATAATCATCATTATGGGAAATCCAGGGATAACGGCGGCGAGCCTCTTAGTCCGGGTTTTCCGATGGCGCCGAAAGTGTAAACCGGAATTCTGTTACGCCGCCACTCCAGCCACACTGAAAGCCCACTGCTTTTACCGGACAGGAGATAGCGGCCTCACACCCGCCCACATCAAAAAAACAGGCAACGCTCAGATACCCCATGTCACCCTCCCCGGAACTCAGCTGGACACCGTAGATGGCCCTGAAGGCTTCCGGCGCATAGCAGGCGGAATATGCGATATTGGGCTGCGTCGACGCTGCCACAGGCATGACCTGAAAGAAGCCAGGCGTCGTCAGGAAGTGATATTCATCAAACTGGAAAACGGCCCTGCAGGTGGCCTCATCATTCGGAAGGCCCGACAGAATCACCGGTTGGCCTGTCTGGTTACGGATGAGCACGCTGACCACACCGTCATAATTGACCGCCTGCGTGGCTCCAGGGGCGCCCGGCAGAAACGCCAATAGAATAGTCGCCGACACAAGTCTGGCACACGGCATCATGGGTCCCTCCTCAAACGGTCTCGGGGGCAGCAGACGCGCTCGGTTCGCTCCAGTCTGTATAGTCCCGCGGCGTGGACGGCATCCGGCCACACGAGGATCGCTCAGCAGCGCGCCAACGATATCAAACCCACTTCCGGTATCCGACCACGCTGACCAGCGTAACCGATGGGAGGCCGGTTGAACCCTACTCCGCAGGGTGGGTGAGCTCGGTCACCCAGTTTCTCAAAACATCCCTGTAACTTACTGTTTTTTAACGATATGCTGTCATGCTGATGACAGTTCGTTTTGCTCACCGGCGCCTGTGACGCCCAGACCCGCGGGCCTCGGACACCCCACCCAACTCAGGGCGCCAGACCGGCAATAGCGGCCTCCGGCTCCACGGGGTCCGACCCTGTGGGCGTAATGACCGGATCGGCAGCCGCAATTCGCGCCACCAGCGTGCGTTCAAGGACATCCAGTTTCTCCGCCCGGACCCCGGTCTTGACTTCGACAGAGGGATTGAACGTCATCCAGGAGTCCTCCTGGGCATCATAGGCCGGCCAGGTGGCCAGACCCGGCCCGTTAGGATCCCCTGTTCTGGCGAAATTGGCCCAGTAGGCGCCCATCGTCGCGGTCAGCACCCGGTCCTCCTCCGTCAGGCCCGCGAGCGGGCTGTGACTGTCGAACACGAAGAGGATCTCGGAGGCATGAAAGGCCCCGATGGTCTGGCGCGGCGAGGGCGGCACGCGTGTGAAATGATATAGATAACTGGGCTGCTCCTGTGCTGTGTTTGCGGCGACCAGATACCGCATGTGGACCCCGAACATGTCGTCCCCAAGCATGTCCATCTCCCCCAGCCTGTAACCCTCCGGGTCATCGAGCCCATAAAGATCAATCAGGGTTTGGGCATCCGCCGGCCCATACAGCTCCGCCAGATAGTTGAGCCGGGCTTCAAGTCCGTCCGGAAACGTAGGAACCAGAACCGTCGGGCGCTGGATTTCAGGATAGAACAGGGTCGCCTCATCAGCATTATACCCGGCCAGAATGGGCACATTATGGATGGCGCCGTCACCAATCGCCGCCCCGATCAGGCGCGGCAGAACGACCCCATCCACCGCCGGGAGCCGGTAGCCCCGCAGATCCGGCCGTTCCGCCGCGCGGCGCAGCAGGGTCTCGGCGGGAATGGACCTCAATTCGGCGGCCGTGGGCGTGTCTGGCGCGAGGCCAGCAAAGAAAGCTTCTCCGGCCTCGTGCATGCTCAGGCGGCCCTCAAGGGCCCGCGACAGCCCGTTGGCGTTGTAGCTGGATGCGCCGCTTTGAAGGATGGCTTTATGAAACAGTCCCTCCGACAGAGGGGCGGCCATGATCTCTGTCACCGACTGGGCCCCGGCACTTTCTCCGAAAATGGTGACATTGTCCGGGTCGCCGCCAAAGGCGGCGATGTGGTCGCGGACCCAGACCAGCGCCGCAATCTGATCCAGCAGACCGTAATTGCCAGATACGCCGCGCGGATCATCGGCGCTGAGCGCAGGATGAGCGAGGTAGCCAAACACGCCCAGCCGGTAATTGATGGTCACCAGAACAACTCCCTGCTCGACCAGCTGATTGGCCTGATAGACCCCCTGCGACCCTGCCCCGGTTTGATGGCTTCCCCCGTGAATCCAGACCATGACGGGCTGCAGGGTGTCGCCTCCGACATTCGCAGATCGGACATTGAGATACAGGCAGTCCTCACTGTCGGTTGGGGCCTCACCGCTCTGGAAGGCGATCTTCGCAAGATGGCGCTGAACCGGATGCAGGCCCATGCCCTCAAGAATATCATCCAGAAATTCGTCGCTGCCGGCCCGAGGCTGGACGCATTCCGGCGCAAAGGCGCGGCCATCTCGCAGGCCCTCCCAGCCCATTGCGGGCTGCGGGGGGCGCCATCTGAGGTCTCCCACCGGTGGGGCGGCATAGGGAATCCCGTTCACCTGCAGAATCGCGTCATTGTCCCGGTCCATGCCCGCCTGGATCGGCCCCTGGGCGAGGTCAATGACCGGGCCTGGTGACAGCGGCGGCGCCGGGCTCGTGATCAGCCAGACCAGACCGCCATAAGCCACCCCCATGAACACCGCGATCGCTGCCAGAACGATAAGGCCTCGTTTCACCATAACACCACTCCCCTGCTCCTTGGTCTGACTATAGGTCTGTCGCACCAAGGTTCGAGACTGCAAACTGTCCTTTCTGTGGGCCAGGCTTTAACCAAAGCCGGGTGGACATCCTTGCCGGGCTTCGTAACATCGCAAGTTTGGAGGGCGAACGGGGTCGCGATGATGCTGAGATCGATAAGGTTATCGAAGAGATAAAAAGCCTTGA
>CAJXMY010000025.1 GCA_913056435.1 uncultured Hyphomonadaceae bacterium
TATTCCCTAATGGGTCGCCTTGGCCCCGACCCCTGCCAGGCAGCCGCCCGCCAGAGCCTAAGATGTCTAAGATTTTAAAGGTAAGATGAGATAGGTGAAGGCAAGGTCACCAGAGGCCAACATAGGCTCCAAAAGGCACCCAAAGGCAGCCAAGATAGGCCTCCAAAAGCCACCAAAGTCGACCCAGAAAGGCATCCAAGACGAGGCATTGAAAAGGTAGGCAAACCAAGCCCAACATAGGCCTCCAAAGGCATCCAAAAGGCAAGGCAAGGCGAGGCAGTCTCGTTCCTCGTCCGGATCCCACTACGTGGCAGCAAACTCCAATGGCGGAATCGCACCATCGGCTTCGTGTTTCAGTTTCACCATCTGCTCCCCGAGTTCTCCGCGCTCGAGAACGTGATGATGCCGGCTCTGATCGCCTCCTGCTCTGCGTGGACAGAGACGCTGAGATTGTCACCAATCAGCCTGAAATTCCGTTTTTCTCAGACGGTAATCCGACGGAATACACGAATAATGCCATCGAGTTCTGCAAGGAGTTCGAGCGTCAGCGTCGAGCGACACTTGAGTTTGTGGGAACAATCCAGAAGTTGGACTTGTTTTCCGAAAAGACAGTGACGTTCCAGGCGCGGGACCAGAGCGGAAACGCTGTCGGCGAGCCTCAGAAAATTGCCGACTACTGGGCCGTGGACGAGGAGAAGTTCAATGCTTTGAGTGATGAGCAGTTCCTTGAGTTACGGACCAATGGGGCTCTCAGCGGCATCTATGCCCATCTTGTATCGCTCCTGAACTGGAATCGCATTATTCAGCGGGCGGTGAAGGTCCAGCAGGAGGAAGCAGCCAACAGTTAAGTCTTTGGATGCTTGAGGCTTAAAGGCGGGCGTCCAGCTGGGCGCCCGTTTTTTTACGCTGACTGGAGGCCTGCTTCCCGTGCCTCCAAAGGGTATGAAGGGGCTGAACTTAGAGGTACAGGGAAACTGGCCATGATGAAGCGCGCTCTGCTGATACTGATCAGTCTTCTGGTCTGCTGTGTTCCCGCCTTTGGACAAATGACCGATGCAGGGCGGGCCCGCGTGGGCCTTGTTTCGGAGCGCCTCGTAGCCGTTCCTGGTGAAACGGTCTGGTTCGGTCTTGTCTTCGAGATGGATCCGGGCTGGCACATCTACTGGCAGAACCCCGGAGATGCCGGCATTCCGCCAAAACTCATCTGGGATGACAGCAGCACGATTCAGGCCCCACAGGTCGGGGAGATCCGCTGGCCCGTCCCCGAGTTGCTTCCGATCGTTGATGGGGAGATTATGGACTATGGGTATTCGGACAAAGTCGTCCTGCCTTTTCCGGTGACGCTCCCGGAGGCAGGGCCGGAGGTGATCACCTTATCCGGTACCGTCGAATATTTAATCTGTGAGAACATCTGCATTCCGGAACGGGCAGTGGTGAAGACGGAGGTCCGGAGCGGCGGGACACAGTCTCCCAACCCGCAGGGAGCGCAACTAATAAATCGGGCACTGGCCGATGTTCCACCGCCGATCGATGGTCTCGTCCAACTTACAGTCCAAAATGAGACTTGGGTACTGTCGGTGAAGTCGGGGTCCCTGGCTGGGCTACGGGGCGATGTCCGATTTTTCCCCCTCGGTCACGACATTGTGCATGCGGCAGAACAAGCCGTTGAATTTGGTCCGGAGGGTCTTCAGGTCCGGCTGATGCCTGACGCTTCGGGAGGACTGCCGGAAGACACTCTTGAGGGTGTCCTGCGTGTCGACGATCTGGCATTTCACATTAGCGCTCAAGAGGGCCCCGTCTTGGCGGGAACGGCAGGGGCGTCGCGTTTTGGGGCAGGCGATGGACCAGGCTTGATGGGACTGCTGCTTTTGGCCCTGTTCGGGGGCGTTGTCTTGAACCTGATGCCCTGTGTCCTCCCGGTTCTATCCATAAAAGCCTTAGGTTTTGTCCGTTCTGCTGCGCAGGGCGGTGCTGCCGAGGTTCGGACCCATGGCCTGTGGTATACCGCAGGTGTTCTGTCCGCCTTTTTCGTTCTGGCGATGGGGGTTTTGGCGGTTCGTGTCGGGGCTGGGGTCGCGACGTGGGGCTTCTGGCTACAGGACGCTCGCATTGTGACGGCTCTCATCCTGCTGGTCTTCGTGATTGGTCTGTGGCTTCTGGACCTGATTCAGATCGGCGACTCGATTCAGGGGTTTGGCAGTGGTCTTGCCGGTCGGCAGGGGCGGACTGGAGCTTTCTTTACTGGGGGGCTGGCGGCTGTTGTCGGGGCGCCGTGTACAGGGCCCTTTTTAGGCGCTGCCCTGGGGTCTGTTATGATGCAGCCCGCACCCAGCGTTTTATTGGTCCTGATCACAATGGGTTTCGGTTTGGCCTTGCCTGTTCTGATCCTGAGCTTCCTTCCCGGGCTCCAGAACAGGCTCCCAAAGCCGGGCCCGTGGATGCTGACGCTCAAGCACGTCTTTGCCTTTCCGATGTTTCTGACATCGGCCTGGCTTTTGTCTGTTCTGGGCGCTCTGTCTGACTATCGAAGCGTGGCCGTGGTGGCGGCTGGGGCGGTTCTCATCGGGTTTGGTCTCTGGGCCTGGCGCATGTCCGCTCAGGGGGCAAAAACGGTTTTGCTGAGCGTCTTGGGCCTTGCGATGATTGTACCCGTGTTCACGCTCGTCTCCGTGACGACCCTTCAGGGAGCCCTTGCCGCCGGTTTCTGGCTGGGCCTTTTTGTTGGACTGATCGCTGTTACCACACGCTTTTCCGCGGCTCTTGCGCGAACCTGTGTCCGCGGTCTGGCTTTGGCGGCAATGCTTGCCGGCGCGATATGGCCCCTCTCCGGATCTCACGGCACGACGGTATCGCAACCGGATAATCTGGTATATTCGGCGGCCTATCCCGTCCAGGCATGGTCCCCGGCGCAGGTTGCCGCCTTTGTCGCCCAAGGCCGCCCGGTTTTCGTTGATTTCACGGCAGAATGGTGTGCCACCTGTCAGGCCAATAAGATTCAAACACTGTCCACGGCGAGAGTCGCCGAATTGTTCCAGCAGGCGGATGTCGCCTTTCTGGTGGCAGACTATACCCGTTTTGATGCTGCAATCGCCGCGGCTTTGGTTGAGCATGGCCGGGCCGGAGTGCCCATGTATTTGTGGTATGAGCCCGGAAATGACGTGCCGGCCGTCCTGCCAGAGGTCTTGTCCGTGTCTCTGATCGAGGGGCTGTTACAAGCTGGGCAAAAGCCATGAGAGGCCCCCCGATCACACGACAGAGCTTGGGTTTGGTGGCCGGTATGGTCGCGGCAATTGCGCTGACGGCCGCGGCCTTGATCAGCCTCTCGACCGGTCCCCAGGCTCCCGGGACGACGTCTTCAGATCAGAGTGTAGACGACTGACACACGGCCAGACCGGCTGATCGGGTTGTCGCAGAGCGCGGTGACGCGGCTGAAGATGCTGGCGGCCATGGGACGGAAGACATCGCGTCAGGTGTCACCCAGGTGCCAGATGGGTGTTCGGATCATCACCCAGGCAATGAGCGAGACCATGCCAATCGCGGGAACCAGGCCCATCCCATAGGGTCCAAAGCCATCAGCAAGTCCGCCCATCATCGCTGCGCCCAGAGGTGCACCTGCCATGAAACCGAGCTGATAAATGGAAAGTACTCTGGCGATCTGGTCCTTGGGGGCGGCGTCCTGGACGATCGATCGGCTCATTGCGATGGAGACGCCGGCGGAGAGCCCCCAGCCAAACACGATCATCAGGAAGCCCCAATGGGGTATTTGATTGACCATTGGCAGGATCGAAAGAGATCCGAGCAACTGGGCCAGAAGCAGCAGGCGCCCAGGCCGCCTGATTTTTTTCAGGATGGATAGGGCGACGGAGGATACGAACGCTCCCATCCAGAAGGTCACGAACATATCTCGGATGCCATCACTGGCCAGACCATACACATCGCGGTTGATGATGGGTAAGACGACAAGGAAGGCGCCTATTACGAATATGCCGACGCCGAACATCAGGACGGTCATGGCCCAAAGCTTCGGGTCGCTGGCGACGACCTTGAATCCCTCCCCAATGTCTCCAAATGCCGCTCCCAGGCCGCTGCGGCCCGTACTGACCCGCCGTCCCCGTGCCAAAAACAAGGCCAGAACGGCCCCTGCACCTACGATCAGGCCCTGAGCGGTGAGCAGGCTCCAGCTATCAATCGGACCAATCCCGACGCCGCCAAGCCAATTTGGCAAGCGAGTGAGCTTGTCAGCATATCCACCCAGGACGAGGCCCAGGATCTGCGCGGCAAACTGAACAAGAATGGCAAATGCGACCCCCTGTTGGAGTGTGACGCGAGACCCGACCCGTTCCCGGCGTTCGACAACCTCATTAAGAATGGAATCCCGGGCAGGCATCATGAACGCCCCAACGGTGCCCAGGGACAGGCCATAAATCAGCATGAGGGGGTAGCTCAGATTGTCGGTTGCTATCGCCAGAGCCAATCCGAAAGCTGGAAGTGCGGCGGCGACATGAAGCAACATGAGAAGAGGTTTCCCGGCCGTTCGTTCAGCCACCACGCCGCCGAGCAGGAGAAAAATGACCGATGGGCCCGACAAAGCGAGGTTCGCAAGGCCGAGCTCCGTTCCATCGAGACCAAGCTTGTTGGTAATCAGGTGAGGAAACAGAACCATCTGTAGGCCGAAAGCCACAAACCAGGTGGCTTGCACAGAAAGATAGGCCGGTAGCTCTACCTGAACATGCCTCCGGGTTCGAACCGCCAGAAGAGATTGTGCCGTGACAAGAAGGCTTGCGCCGGCATTGACTGCGGATGCCATCCCGCTCAATGGAGAACGTGCATCTTCCAGCTGTCCCTTTAAGTCAGTCGATATCTCGCCTTTCGGCTGATCGCTCATTCCATGGGTTCCTTTTCTGTGCCTGTTTTTCAACCATAGATCGCTAAATTGCAAAACGGGACCTGCGAAAAACCGGTAGCATTGCGCGGGTTTCTATCCATTATGATCCGCAGTGGAAACGTGAATGAGGCCCCGATTATGCGTACCGTTAAGGCGCTCAGCAGCTGGATGTTGGCTTTGTTTCTGGCCGCCATGTTTCTGCAGGCTACCGTTCATCCGCTGCCCAACCCGCCAGAGGGCATGGTGAAACTTTTTGATCGGCCCGGAGAGAATATTGTGTTTGTAACTTTGGCGGCCCAAACCGGACTGAGCTGGCTGGAACCGGGCGGACGGGTGATTGTGGCCAGCCTGGAACTGGTTGCGGCAATGCTTCTCATTGTGCCCGCATCGCGCCGGCTCGGAGCGTTTTTTTCCGCGGTGATCATGCTGGGAGCCGTTGGTGCGCACCTTATGCCGGGCGTTCTGGGACGGGAGGTGCCGCGATCTCTTGATCCAGCCAGCGCGGTGACGGATGGGGGCGCCCTGTTTGCGTTGGCCATTGCCATGCTTACGGCCAGCTTGTTGTTATACCTCATACAGAGGTAAAACCCGGGCCAGACTGCTGAGCCCAGACTGAAATCCGGGCTAGCTCACCAGGGCTCTTCCTGCGCAATTGTGCCGCATGCGACATCATTTTTGCAGGAAACAGACCCACAGGGACTGGCCAAAGGCGGCAAGCGCCTTTAATTCCGACCTCGGTGTGTCAACGGTGACCGAAGCGGGATAGATCGGCTGTGGTGAGTTTCCTCGGATTAGTGGCTGTCCTAGGTGGCCTGTGGCTTGGACTGTCGGGCCATTACACGCCTTTAATCACGTGGCTCGGGGCGTTATCGGTCATTCTTTCCTCTGTATTGGCTGTTCGCCTACGGACTCTGGACGCGGACTCAGCCCCTTTCGCCGCTTTGCCGCGAATAGTCGTTTACTGGGTGTGGCTCATGGTCGAAATCATTAAGGCCAACTGGGTCGTCATCAAGGCCTGTTTGCGTGCCAACCTCGACATCAACCCTGCTCTGGTGAAGGTGAAAACAGCGTGTGAAAGCGATCTCGCGAAAACAACCTTCGCGAATTCCATCACCCTCACACCGGGGACGGTAAGCGTGCTCCTTGAGGGCGATAAGATCCTTGTCCATGCGCTTTACGAGGAGGGGGCGCAACCGGAGGCTTTCGATAAGATGGACCGGCTTTCTAAATGGGCCGTCGATGTCCGGGGGGCGGCATGATTGGCGCGGCAGCTTTGGCTCTGGTGGTGGCGATTGTCCTGATGTTGGTGCGCGCCCTGAGCGGTCCGACGCTTTATGATCGCGTTCTTGCGGTCAACTCTATCGGGACAAAGATTGTTCTTTTACTCGGGGTTCTGGGCTTTCTGACAGGCCGTCCCGATTTTCTCGATATCTCGTTGCTTTATGCCCTGATCAATTTTGTGGCGACCATCGCTGTGTTGAAATTTTTTCGCTACAGATCGTTCCAGGTCCCTCTACTGCGCCGCTCGCGGGGGCGGAAATCATGAACGAACTGCTCGCGATTCTTCTCAATGTGAAACCCGTAATCGGGGCGGCACTCTGCCTTACCGGGGGCGTTCTGGCGTTGATAGGCACCATTGGTGTCCTGCGTTTTCCGGATTTTTACACACGGCTTCACGCGGCCAGTGTGACGGATACCTCAGCCTTGACCATCGCCCTTATCGGCATGGCGCTCATGGCACCATCCTGGCTGATTGTTTTCAAATTGGCAGCTATCTGGGCTTTCTTCTTCCTCACGGGGCCAACCTCAAGCCACGCGCTGGCCAATGCGGCGCATACTGCCGGAGTTGAGCCTCTGATCGGTGAACGAGCCCGCAGCCGAGGGAGGGGGAGCAGCTCATGACTGGGAACGAAGGCGCCGCTGAGGCGATCGATCTCCTGAATGTTGGCCTATTGTCGATACTCTTCATCGTCGCGATCGCTATGGCGCGGCTGCGGAGTCTCTTTGCGATCGTTATGCTCTCCGGGATCTATTCTCTTGTCTCCGCGACTTGGTTTGTGGCTCTGGATGCTGTCGACGTGGCCTTCACAGAGGCGTCTGTTGGTGCGGGCATTTCGACAGCCTTGTTTCTGGCGGCCATGGTTCTGACTTCCCGCACAGCCAAGCCGGAGAAAGGGGCCACAAAGATCATTCCGCTTCTGGTGGTGGTCGTGACGGGGGCCGTGCTGGTTTATGCGACGATCGATTTGCCTGGTTTTGGTGATCCCTCTTCCCCGGCGAATACTCATGTCGGCATTGAATATCTGGCACGGACCAAAGCCGAAATTGGCATTCCCAATGTGGTGACCGCTGTTCTGGCCAGTTATCGAGGCTTTGATACTTTAGGCGAGGTCGGTGTGGTCTTCGCTGCAGGACTTGCGGTCACCTTATTGCTGGGCTTTGGCGAGCGGGCGCTCGGCAGTTCACTTTCGCAGGGAGCTGGTCCTGCCGGACAGGGCTCTGAATCGTCATCGGAAGGCGGCGAGGTGGCGGATGACTGATCATCACATCATTCTCCGAGTTGTCGCGAAAGTGCTCATCCCGTTCATCGCGCTCTATGGTTTTTATGTTCAGTTCCACGGTGAATATAGCCCGGGTGGGGGCTTTCAGGCGGGGGTTATCCTTGCGGTGAGCCTGATCCTCTACTCTCTGATTTTCGGCATCGCACCAACGATGCGGGCAGTGACGCCGGGGTTCGCGCGCGCGGTCGCAGCCATCGGATTTTTGCTGTATGCCTGCGTGGGGATTGCGGCCCTTATAGGGGGGGGCAACTTTCTGGATTATGATGCCTTGGTCGATGAGCCGGTTGGGGGGCATCTTGGCCAGCATCTCGGGATTATCCTCATTGAAATTGGCGTCCTGATGGCCGTGGCCGGATCTATGACTGCTATTTTCTACGCTTTTGCGGGCCGCGTGAGTGAAATCCGGGATGAGGATTGGTAGAATGGTGGACTTCGTTCTGGAGCGGGGAAATTACTGGGCCATCATCGGGTTGATGATGATTGGTCTTTACATGGCATTCGCGGCCACCAATCTGATCAAGCGGCTGATCGGTTTGGGGACATTTCAGACTTCGATCATTCTATTTTATATCTCCCTGGCTCGTATAGATGGTGCGACGGCACCGATCCTGATGGGTAAAGATTATAAGTCCTATTCTGGCGGCGGGAAGAACCCTGAAGGTGAACATGCCGGAGAGGCCGCCTACGCCGTTGCAGAGGGGGCATATGAAGCGACCGAAGTGGGCCTCGAATATGTCTACTCCAATCCACTGCCGCACGTTCTGATGCTGACCGCAATTGTGGTTGGTGTTGCGACGCTTGCGGTGGGTCTGGCATTGATCGTGAGAATTCGTGAGGCTTACGGCTCTGTAGAGATCGACGACATCATGGCAATGGATCTTGCCGTTGCAAAAGCGGAAGCCGCGGACGACGCCGCTGAGCGGCCTTTGTCTCATGGAGGGAGCGTCGCGTGATACTTGCCCTGACGGATATCTTGCCTGCCCTTCTGGTGACGCATGCTCCGGCCTTGCTTGTCGTGGCGCCAATGGTGCTTGCGCCCCTCGTCGCCATGTTGCCCAGTGGGCGTCTTGCCTGGGGTTTTGCTGTTCTTGGGACCGGCTTTTCCCTGATTATGGCGCTGGTGCTTTTGGGCCAGGTGCAGTCCGTCGAGGACGGTGCCGTAATCTCTTATGCCATGGGTGGCTGGGCGCCGCCGGCGGGTATTGAATTTAGGATAGACACCCTCAATGCCCTTGTTCTGCTTCTTGTGACCGGGATGGGGTTTCTGGCCTCAATTTTCGGGTGGCCAACGATCAAGGCGGAGATCGCGTCCGCGAAGACGTCCATGTTCTTTGCCGCCTACCTCGTTTGCTTCACAGGGCTTTGTGGTGTCGCGGCCACCGGGGATGCATTCAATCTGTTTGTGTTTCTCGAGATCTCTTCGATCGCAACCTATGTGCTGGTAGCTCTGGGGGCAGGGCGGGACCGGCGCGCGCTGCCTGCTGCATCAAATTATCTTTTGATGGGAACCATCGGGGCGTCCTTCTTTGTTGTCGGTGTCGGGTTTCTTTTTGCAGCGACGGGTACGCTGAACATGGCTGAGCTTTCGCTTCGCCTTGAAGATGTTGAGGACAACAAGGCCGTTCTTGCAGGCTATGCGTTTATTTTCGTTGGGCTTGGGTTGAAGGCCGCCATGTTCCCCTTGCACCAATGGTTGCCGAATGCCTATGCGTACAGTCCAAGCTTCGTGACGATGTTTTTGGCGGCCACTGCGACAAAGGTTGCAATTTATGCCCTGATCCGCTTCCTTTTTTCCGTTTTCGGCCTCGAGTTCAGTTTTGAGGGCGCAAGCCTCATCCTGATCCTTATGCCGATGGGGCTTGCGGCGATGATTGCTTGCTCTTTTCAGGCGGTGTTTCAGACAGACATTCGCCGCATGCTGGCCTATTCTTCAGTGGCTCAAGTTGGTTACATACTGCTTGGGGTTTCGCTGGGGACTGCGGCGGGTGTGTCTGCGGGACTGGTCCATCTGGTCAATCATGGCGTAATTAAGGGGGCTTTGTTTATGGCCGTTGCGGGCGCGGTTCTGGTTTATCAGGGAACAAGTCTGAACGACTTTCGTGGTCTCGGCCGTTCTGCGCCATGGACGATGACCGCATTCGGGATATCCGGGCTGTCCTTGATTGGCGTGCCATTGACGGCCGGTTTCCAATCAAAATTTGCTTTGGTCCAGGCGCTCCTTGAGCAGGGCTGGTGGTGGGCCGCTATCGTTGTGGTGTTCTCGAGCGTGCTCGCTGTCATTTACATGGGGCGGGTCCTGGAGGCTGTCTTCTTCCAGGCCCCTTTGAACCCCAATAAACGCCAGAAAGAGGCGCCGCTGATCATACTCCTGCCACTCTGGGGGCTTGTTCTGGTGAACCTCTGGATCGGGCTCAACGGCCGGTTTCTCTTCGGGCTGACGGACGGTGCTGCAGCTTCCTTGTTTGGGGGTGGTTTTTGATGGGCGGTGATATCGCTATCCTTCTGGTCCTGCTGCTGCCGCTGGTGATTTGCGGGGGTATCTTCGTTGCGGGCAGCCTGCCAAACGTTCGTGAGGGCGTGACCCTTTTGGGGGCCAGTCTGTTGTTTGTTGTGGTCATAACGGTTGCGGGGAAACTGGCCGCCGGACAGACGCCGGAGTTGAGCTTATGGCAGGCTGCGCCGGGTCTGGAGTTTGCCTTTCGCGTGGAACCACTGGGTGCCGTGTTTGCCCTGGTCGCGAGTGGTCTGTGGATCGTAAATAGTTTCTATTCGATAGGGTATATGCGGGGAAACCGGGAACGCAATCAAACGCGTTTCTACATGTGTTTCGCCGTCGCTATTTTCGGCGCCATGGGAGTCGCGATGGCGGCGAACCTCTTCACTTTATTTGTTTTTTATGAAGTGCTGACACTTTCGACCTACCCCCTTGTTGCACACAAAGGTGATGCCAATGCACAGCGTGGGGCGCGTATCTATCTGATGACGCTTTTGGGCACCTCAATCGGCTTCCTTCTGGTGGCAATCATATGGACCGGGACGATCGCAGGAAGCTTGGATTTCGTCCCCGGCGGTCTTTTGTCCGCAGTGGACGGGCTATCGCCTGCGGTGGCGAGCGTTCTTCTCCTGCTGTTTGCCTTCGGCGTTGGCAAAGCAGCCCTGATGCCTTTCCATTTCTGGCTGCCAAATGCGATGGTGGCGCCAACACCTGTGTCTGCCCTACTTCATGCCGTTGCGGTCGTTAAGGCGGGCGTTTTTACGGTCCTGAAAGTCTCGATTTATGTCTTCGGCGAGGACCTGCTCCGTGAGACAACGGCGCGCGATGTCGTGCTTGGGGTCGCTTGTGTGACAATCATTGTCGCATCCTTAATTGCGATGACAAAGGACAATTTGAAGGCAAGGCTCGCCTATTCAACCGTAGCGCAGCTTGCTTATGTCACCTGCGGTGCAATGCTGGCGAACGCTTCCGGGTTCATGGGGGCAGCGCTTCAGATCCCGGCTCATGCGGCGGGCAAGATAACTTTGTTCATGTGCGCAGGCGCAATTTATGTTGCGACCGGACTGACCAACATTTCCGACATGAGGGGACTTGGACGTCGAATGCCTTGGGTCTTCACAGCGTTCCTCATTGCGTCACTGTCGATCATTGGTGTGCCGCCACTTGTGGGCGGGTGGCCCAAATACGAGCTGATGCAAGGGGGACTTGATGCCGGTCTGGCCTATGTCCCGACCGTACTCATCATATCGTCCCTTTTGAATATTGCTTACTTGCTTCCCATACCCTTGCTGGCGCTGATGCCGCCGAAGGGAAGTCCGGAGCCTGCGGCATTCAAGCGACCCGGTGGGGCCCCTTTCTTCACGGTCGCTGCGCCTTGTCTGACGGCGGCCCTTTGCCTGTTAATGTTCTTCGCGGTTGCCCCCCTAAGCGCGTTTCTTGAGCCGGTCACGAATGTGGCAGAGATCACGGCGAATCTTCAAGGAGAAACCCCATGAGTACGGCGCCGGAACGGGATGAAAATGGACGGTTTGTAAAGGCTGACCGCAAGGCAGGATCCCCGGTGACACCCGGAGGTGAACACCCGCTTTCGAAGGTTTTGTTTGGTTGGGTGGAGAATAAGAGAACGCCAAATCTACTCTTGCTCGCCGTCTCCGTCCTTTCCGTGTTTCTCATCTTATTGGATTTCGTACTGCATCGGCATGACTATATCAGCTTTGCTGAAACAGGCGGCTTTTATGCCTTCTGGGGGTTTGGTGCTTTCGCACTGGCGGTTCTGGCAGGCTGGCCTCTGGGACATCTCCTTCGGCGCGGTGAAGATTATTACGGAGAGGCGGATACCCGCCCCTTTGACACGGAGGCGGAAGAATGATGCCTCTTCTGCCAGCTCTAAACCCCGGCTTGCTCATGGTTGTTATGGGGCTGATTGCTGTGGTGTTGCCCTGGCAACGGCTCAGACAGTTTCTGCTGGTTCTGACCCCGGTATTCTGCTCTGTTCTTTTGCTGGGAGCTGAGCGCGGGGTTGACCTTGCGACGATCCAGACACTTGGCCTGAACCTGGTCCTGTTCAAGGTCGACAGCCTCTCATTTATATTTGCTCTCGCCTTTCTGATCGCGTCCTTTCTGAACGCCATCTATGCAATGCATACTGATGACCGCCTGCAAGATGGTATGGCTATGGCCTATGCCGGCGCAGCCATTGCGGCCACTCTGGCTGGTGATCTGATGACGCTTTTCATCTTCTGGGAGATTACCGCCGTCAGCTCTGTCTTCTTGATTTTGCGTGCAGGTACGAAAGCGGCCTATCAGGCGGCGATGCGATATCTTGTCATTCAGGTGTTTTCGGGCGTCCTGTTGCTCAATGGCTTGGCCTACGTTCACGGTGATGGCGGAGATCTTTCGCTAACAGCTTTCACCAGTTTTGCAGAACCTGGCTCTGTCCTGATCTTCCTCGCTTTTGCCATTAAGGCTGCTTTTCCTTTCCTGCACAACTGGTTGCAGGACGCCTATCCGAAAGCGACCGTGGTGGGCGCCGTGGTTCTGTCCGCCTTCACAACAAAGCTTGCGATATATGCCTTTGCGAGGATGTTCCCCGGTTTTGAGATCCTGATTTGGATCGGCGCGGTGATGACAGTGTTCCCGGTCTTCTTCGCGGTCATCGAGAATGACCTGCGTAAGGTGTTGTCCTACTCCTTGAACAACCAGCTCGGCTTCATGATTTGTGCGATTGGTATAGGTACCCCCCTCGCCATTAATGGTGCCGCTGGGCACGCTTTTGCACACATTATCTATAAAGGGCTGCTCTTTATGAGTATGGGTGCGGTTCTTTATCGGGTGGGGACGGTGAAGGCGACCGAACTGGGCGGTTTGTACAAATCCATGCCTTGGACCACGATCTTCTGTATTATCGGCGCAATGTCGATTTCGGCCTTCCCGCTGTTTTCCGGTTTTGTCGCAAAATCTATGACCATGAGCGCCGTTGGAAGCGGTGGCTATACCCTCGTCTGGCTGATGCTGTTATTCGCTTCGGCGGGGGTCCTGGAACACTCCGGAATAAAGATACCGTATTTTACATTCTTTGGACATGATGCCGGGCACCGAGTGAAAGAAGCGCCCTTCAATATGCTTCTTGCTATGGGATTGGCGGCATTCATTTGTATTGCTATTGGCCTGCCGATGATTGGCGGATTGGGATATGGCTGGCTTTACGGTTTGCTGCCCTGTACTGCAGCCGCTGTGGCCGATGTCTGCTTGTCGTCGGGCGAGGCGATCAAGACCTATCAGCCTTATACCCTGGACCATGTTATTACGCAGATGCAGCTTCTGGTGTTGGCCATCTTGGCGTTTATGCTGCTCAAAAGAGCCGGTCTGTATCCTCCTGAGCGCCCCGGAACGATACTCGACACCGATTGGTTTTATCGCAAACCAGGTTATGGGCTTGCGAAGTGGAGCGGTGATGTTTGGCTGAAATTGGGACCCGCTATGACCCGGATCTCGGCTGCGCTGTTCCACCGGACATTTGACCGCTTGGAAGCAGCTTTCAGCCCACGCGGCGCTCTGGCGCGGGAAGGCTTGGCCACGACAATGTCCGTCTGGGCTGCGGCGCTGCTTGGATTCGTAATGTTGGTAGTCTTGTTTGCGGGCTGACACAGTCTTGGCATCTTGGGTGACAGGCCTATTTACTGATATCGATGGCTAATACTGTAACCATCTCTCCAGAAGATTTTCTTCTCTTTATGTGAATATGATTTATTTGGGTCTTCAGAGGGGACGTCTTTTTTGAGGGCGTTCGGGATGAATTCACCAGGAGAAGAAACAAGTGCTGCGTTTTTTCTAGATCGTAAGTGGTCTGTGACCACACAACTCGTGTCAGCCTATATCGGGCATAACCACTTGGACACAGACGCCTTTCTCGATTTAATTGGCGAGGTCATGGCTCGTGTCGAACGCCTGGAGCGTGAGGCCGGTGGCAGGCAGCAGCGCCAGCCCGCGGTTCCCATCTCCGAATCGGTCCGGGATGATTTTTTGGTGTGCCTAGAGGACGGGCGTCGCTTCAAGTCGATGAAACGTCACTTGCGATCGAAATATAATCTGAGTCCGCAAGCATATCGTGACAGGTGGGGCTTGCCAGATGCCTATCCGATGGTTGCCCCCAGCTACGCGCGAAAACGCTCCCGGCTGGCAAAGGAAATGGGTCTGGGAAAAGAAACAAATGATACGAAATCGAAATAAAAATGATTCGAAGCCGAAATAGTTTGGGCTGTAATTAAGGTTAAGAATTTATTTCTTTTCGGCTTGAACAGGACTCCGAACTCATACAGGACAGTATTGTCTTAATACCACGGGGGTGGCTGATGTCTGGTTCGAATTCATTTCGGGGGCTAACGGGTGCGCAGAGTGATATCATAGAATATTGGCGTTCCCTTCGCCCGCCTCTTGGTTTGCCCACTCGTGGGCAATTAGATCCAGGTGTTTTACGGGCGCATCTTTCATCAATTTCGATGATACAGGTTGAAGAACAGGGCAGTCTGCGGTTTCGGTTCGCGGGTTCGGGTTTACGTGCGGCGCTTGGACAAGATGTTAGCGGGAAACGGTTGCAGGACCTGTCCGGAGCCTCCGTTGACATGCTGTCTCTTGGCATCACTGCCGCGATAGAACGTCAGGCGCCGGTGGGTGGCGTGATTGAAAGAACACGCGATCGTCAGGTTTGGCTCCGGCTTCCTTTCTCCGGATCGGATGGCGAAGGGCTTGTTATTCTTTGCCATGACGTACTGGTTCGTGAGGAACTGTCGCAGCCCTCCGGGCGCATGTCCCCCGGCATGTCCGCCACCAGGACAAGTTTGGCGGCCTGAGTTATCGGGGTGATCTCAATTTAAGTAGGAAAATTATCCTATTGTCTATCCATGCATGGTAGTGCTCCCAGTTTACCTTGGCGAAGAGACCCACCATGTCCTGTCGATTCCGTGATGACCGTAATGGCGCGAGGCTGTCTGCGGGTTTGGTAGCCTACGCGTTTGATTTGACAACAGACCGCATTCTCTCCGGTCAACGTGGAAGTACGGATGTGTCACGTGCTCGTCAGATTGCGATGTATCTGGCTCATGTTGGTTTGGGCATGAGTCTCGCCCGAGTTGGGATTGCATTTGGCCGCGATCGATCAACTGTGGCTCATGCTTGCCACCTTGTAGAAGAATTCAGAGATGATCCGGAGTTTGACTCCTGGATCGAGCAGCTCGAGCAGGGTGGGGGCGGCCGGGCGGCCTTGCAGCGGCATGCGCCAGTCGCCGACCTGGAGGATGCGCAGCACCTCCGCCGTGGTCTCCTCGGCGGCGATCGAGGTCGCCCGAGGCGCCGACCGAGCCGCGCGACGGGATGCGCGGGTAGATCTCAGCGTTGAGCAAAGCACACAGCATCTCGACGAGCTCGACGCGAACGCCCGAGAAACCCTCGGCGAGCGCGATGATCTTCATGAGCAGGATCAGCCGCACGATGTCGTCGTCGAGGTCCTCGCCGACGCCCAGAAGCTGGGCTATGCCGAGGCGGAGCCCTCGCTCGATGTCGACGGCATCGATGCCGCCCACAAGCTGACCATCCTGGCGGCAATCGCGTTCGGCCAGACACCGCAGTTCGACAAGGTCGCCATTTCCGGCATCCGCGACGTCTCGGCGGTGGATTTCGCCTATGCCAAGCAGCTCGGCTTCCGGATCAAGCTCGTCG